>NZ_PSWC01000010.1:0-83035 GCF_002931535.1 Rathayibacter sp. AY1C6
GACCAGCACCTGCGCGAGCCGGCTCACACCAGCCCCGTCCGGCGGGCGACCGAGCGGGAGTCGCGGGCGTGGACCTCGAGCAGGACGTCCTCCTCCTCGCGGCGACGGCTGCGGGCGATCAGGAGCGAGCCGAGGCCGAGGGCGACAGCACCTCCCGAGAGCAGCAGCCAGGAGCCGGTCTCCACTCCGGTGGAGGGGAGGCCGCCGGGGCCGGTCGGCGCGGTGATCGGCGCGGCCGTGGCGGTCGGTCCGGCCGTCGGCACGACGGTGGGCTCCGGGGTCGACGTGGGCTCCGGGGTCGACGTGGGCTCGGGGGTCGACGTGGGCTCCGGGCTCACGGTCGGCTCGGGCGTCGCGGTGGGCTCGGGCGTCGCGGTGGGCTCGGGCGTCGCCGTCGGCTCAGGCGTCGCCGTCGGCTCGGGAGTCGCGGTCGGCTCCGGTGAGCCGGTCGGCTCCGGCGTCGGCGTGGGCTCCGGGGTCCCCGGCAGCTCGACGGCGGCGCCCTCCGGCGCCACGGCGAGCAGCGCCCGGGCGACGTCGCTGAACGCTCCGACCGGGTGGTTGCGGAACACCGGCGAGGTGCCGAAGAGGAAGCCCTCGGTGCCCGACTCCGTCGAGAACGAGACGGCCGAGGCCTGCCCGGCCGCGTCGCTCCGGGACTGCCCGTCGGAGTCGACCCAGTGCCCGGCGACGAACGTGCCGTCCTCCGAGTAGCTCTGCTCGACCGCGACCGACTCGTCGAAGCCGGCGAACCACAGTGCCGGCGAGACGAACGCGGTGTCCTGCGGGTAGTCGCCGAGGACTCCGCCGGCGGGCGTCTCGACCGAGACGATTCCGTTGGAGCCGCTGGTGCCGGTCTGCGCGGTCAGCTCGGCCAGGCCGAAGTCGGACACGAAGGCCGCTCCTGCGCCGCCGCGGCCGACGACGTCGCCGCCCGCCGCGAGGAACTCCTCGACCACGATGCGGCCCACGGCCTGCTCCGCGGTGAAGGAGAGGGCGCGTCCCACGTAGAGCACGTCTGCGCCCTCGAGGGTCGCGGTGCCCGCGGTGAGCGCGGCCGCGTCGACGGCGACCGCGTCGGCGAAGCCGAGCTTGGCCAGCGCGTCGCGGTCCTCGTTCGTGCCGGAGTAGGCGACGCGGAGGGCGTCGAGCGCCTTCCCGTCCTCGGCGCGCACGCGGTCGGCGGTGGTCGCCGTGAAGTCGACGCCGAAGGCGGCGGCGGCTCCCTCGGCGGCCGCGAGCCCGGCGGCGTCTGCACGGAGGGCGATCGTGCCGTCCTCGAACTGCTCGAGGGCGACGCCGTCGGCCAGCAGCGCGTTGACGGCCTGGTACTCCAGGACGCCGCGCGGCTCGAAGGCGAGGTAGTCGGCGCCTGCCGGGACGGAGCCGACCGGAGCGACGGCGGTCACCGGCTCCAGGCCGACGGCTGGGAGGGCATCGGTGGTGGAGCCGATCGCCTGCACGTCGGCGCCCCAGAGGAGCGAGAGGCTCCAGGCCGAGACGTCGTACATCTCGGGCACACGGCTCGAGATGTCGCTGCCGTCGGCGAGGAGGACGTTGGCGAGGCCGCGGACCGACTGGTGCATGTCGACCAGGTAGGTGCCCGCGGGGTAGGAGACTCCTCCGACGCTCGTGGCGGCCGTGGTCCGCGACACCTCGACGCCGTGGGCGAGCAGCTGCGCGACGAGTGTCTCGGCGTCCGAGACGGAGCGCTGCGTGCCGTCGACGGGGATGACGTAGGCGCGCGGGTACTCGGTCGTGTAGACGTCGGTCTCGTCCCAGATCTCGGTCCACTCGGTCGGCACGCCCGCAGGCAGGTCGGCCGCGGAGACGTCGGCGGGGATCTCGACGGCGGGGGCGCCGGTGACGCCGCGCTCGAAGATGGCGACCTGGTTGCTCAGGAGCGCGTCGCGGTTGGCCTCGATGTAGTCGACGGAGGCGTCCATGACGATCCCGGCGACCTCGACGTCGATGTCCGCGTTGGCCTGGCCCTGGGCGATCTCCTCCGGAGTGCTGTTGGCCGTGCGGCCGAGCGGAAGCTCCACCGTGTTGGTGATCGCGCCCTGGAAGGCGACGTACTGCGGGGCGAAGATGGGAGGCCAGTCGTCCCAGCCCGCGCGGATGTCGCGGTAGGGGATGAGGATCTTCCCGGTGTTGTCCGTGGTGGCGCTGCCGTCCTCGGCGAGGTAGGTGTTGCCGGGCACGTCGGCCTCGACGACGCGGCGCTCGATCTCGAGCGCGGTCGCGTAGGCGTGCGGGAGGAAGAGGTCGTACTCGTAGTTCTCGCCGTGCGGCGGGCCGCAGGGCTCGACCTGGAGGATCCCGGTGTAGCCGTGGATGTCGATGAAGTACGTGGGCTGGAGCACGCTCGAGAGGTCGCGGATCACGGCCGCCTCGCTGGTGGCTCCGGTGATCATGTCGCGGTTCGGGTCGTAGCCCGCGGCGACGGCGCGCTGGCCGAGGGCGCGGCCGTCGGGGTTGTTGGTGACGGTGAAGTAGAGGCGGTTGCCCTCGAGCAGCGCCTCGGTCTCCGCGTCCTCGGCGGTGGCGACGCCCTCGATGTACTCGAGGATCGCGTCGCTGCCCTCCCACTCGTTGCCGTGGATGTTGCCGTTGAACCAGACCGGCACCTTGTAGCCGTCCATCAGCTCGGCGTCGGCGGCCGCGGCGGCGGGCTCGTACTTGAGCCGGTCGCGCCACTCGGCCTGCTGCGCCGTCTCGGCCTCGGTCTCGGGGGCGGTGACGGTGACCAGGTAGATGTCGCGGCCGAGGCCGGACTTCCCGACCACCTGGGTCGAGACCCGGTCGGAGCGGGCGGCGAGCGCGTTCAGCTGCGGCGCGATGGCGTCGTAGGGGGTGACTCCGCGCAGGAGCGAGGCGTCGGTCGGGTCGACGGGCACCTCGGTCAGCGGGGTCTGCTGCGGGTAGCTGGTCGGCACCGCGATCGGAGCAGACGGCGGACGCACGATGTCCACGCGGGTGTAGTCGGCGGGTGCTGCGGTCGTGGCGGTCGCCGGCGGGGCGACCAGGAGACCGCCGGCGGCGAGCGCGAGCGCGGCGCATCCGGAGGCGAGGGCGGTTCGAGATCTCAAGCGGAGTTCTTCCCTTGTCGAGGCGTGACGGAACGGATCGGGCCCCCGTCGGCGTCTGGATCTCCGAATCGGATGTGAACCCTCTCAGGAAGATAGAGGCTCCATGTTTCCGTCACGTGTCGGCCGGGTCACCTCCGCGAGATGCCTCCTCGGTACGCCTCGCCCGGCGACTCGAGTGCCCGAGTGGCATCCGGCGAGAGGAGGAAGGAGGGCCCGGTCAGAGGAAGAGGGAGAGGACGAGCGTGGCGCCGAGCGCGAGGACGGAGGCGAGGGAGACGCCGACGGTCACGGACTTGAGGGCGCCGCGGACCGACTGGCCGAGGAAGCTCTGCAGCAGCCAGAAGGTGTTCGAGGTGACGTGGATGCAGAACAGCGCGCCGGAGCCCGCGGCGAGTGCGATCAGCAGCGGGTCGAGGCCGAGTGTCGCGGCGACCGGCGCGACGACTCCGGCCGCCGTGATCGCCGAGAGGGTGACCGAGCCGACCGCGATGTGCAGCACGGCCGCCATCACCCAGACGAGCAGCAGCGGCGCGGTCGCCGAGGTCGAGAAGTAGCCCTTCAGGATCTCGCCGAGGTCGCCCTGCGCGATCACCGCGGCGAGCGCCCCGCCGACGCCGGTGAGCAGGAAGATCTGCCCGCCGTCCTGGAAGCCCTTGGCGACCGCCTTCTCCATCCGCGCGGTTCCCACGGTGGACCGGCCGACCACTCCGGTGCCGATCACGGCGAGGAGGAGCGCGATGACGGGGTTCCCGAGGAACTGCAGCACCGGCAGCTCGACCCCGGAGACGGTGAGCACCGCCTGCGCGGCGATGAGCAGGAGGGCGAGGAGCATGGGCGCGAAGAGGAGCAGGAGCGGGCGCTCGCGGGCGGCGTGGGCGTCCTGCGCCTCAGCGGGACCCGCCGCGTCCTCGACGGACGAGCCCGACGAGCCGCCCGATGCCGCTCCGACTCCGCTCGAGGACGCCCCGCCGCTCCCCCGTGCTCCGAACGACGGCAGCCGTCCGCCGTCCGCGGCGGGCGACGCCCCCACCGTCGCGAGCCCGGTCGTGTCGTCGCGCACGACCAGCTGCTCGTCGCGCGCCGGGTCCCAGAAGCCGAGGCGGAACGCGAGCGACATCAGCAGGATCGTGACCACGACCGTCGGCGCCACCACCGCGAATCCGCCGAGCATCATCACGCCCAGCGGCACTCCGAGCAGCCCCGCGAGCGCGACCGCGGCGAAGCCGGGCACCATCATCACGATGCCCGTCTCGAGCCCGACGGCGAAGGTCACGGCGACGATGCCGGTGCCCGCGCGCCCCAGCCGCGGCGCGATCCGGCGCGCGAGCGGGGCCGCGATCACGATCAGCGCGTCGACGAAGATCGTCTGCAGGTAGGTGGCGAAGGAGAGGCCCAGCGCGTAGGGGATCCCGCGGCGGCCGAAGACGCGCAGCAGGCCCTCGACGAGCCGGACGACGGCGCCCATCTCGTTGAGCATCGCGCCGATGAGCACGCCCCAGCCGATCAGGAGGCCCGCCTCCATCATCACCTCGCCGAAGCCGGTGGTCATCGTGGAGACGGTGTCGACGGGGCCGAGCCCGGTGAGCAGGCCGATCGCGGCGGCTCCCACGGCCAGCGCCAGCACCGGGTTGAACCGGAAGCGCACGATCGCGACGACCACCACGACGATCACGAGGGCGACGACGCCCAGGGTGTACCACTCGGGCATGACGTCCTCCTCCGCCCGCGACTGCGCGTGCCGTCACACCCTAGGGGACCGCCGCGCACCCCCTCGCCCCCGCCGGGCACGGGGCCCTAGCGTGGACGCATGGCACTGACGCTCCCCGAGCCCCGACTCCCCTCCCTCCTCGACTCCCCCGTCCTGCGCTGGGGGGTGATCGCGCCCGGCTCGATCGCCGGCTCGTTCGTCGAGGCGCTGCAGAAGCACACCCGGCAGCGCGTGGTCTCGGTGGGCTCCCGCTCGCTGGAGCGCGCGGAGCGGTTCGCGAGCCAGTTCGGGATCGAGCGGGCCTCGGCCGGCTACGAGGCCGTGGTCGAGGATCCGGAGGTCGACGTGGTCTACATCGCCTCCCCGCACTCGGAACACGCCCGCCAGGCACTGCTCGCCATCGCCGCGGGCAAGCACATCCTGGTCGAGAAGCCGTTCGCGCCTACCCCGGGCGAGGCCGAGATGATCGTGCACGCCGCGCGCGACGCCGGAGTGTTCGCGATGGAGGCGATGTGGATGCGCTACCTGCCGCACATGGACGTCGTGCGGCAGCTGCTCGCCGACGGGGCGGTCGGCGCGCCCGCCGTCGTCTCGGCCGACTTCGGCGCCGCCTTCGACTTCGACCCCTCCAGCCGGATCTTCGACCCGGCGCTCGCGGGCGGCGGCCTGCTGGACGTCGGCGTCTACGCCTCCTCCTTCGTCTCGATGGTGGCGGGCACCCCGCAGAGCACCGTCGTCGCCGGCAGCATGACCTCGACCGGCGTCGACGCGACCGCGACGATCGTCGGCAGCCACGCGCACGGGGTGCAGTCGGTGGCCACCTCGACCGTGCTGGCCGACACCCGCCACGCGGCGAGCGTCGCGGGGCGGGCGGGGCGGATCGACGTGCACCCGTCGTTCTGGACGCCGGGCGGCGTGACGCTCACCCGCGGCTCCGAGAGCGGGTCGTGGATCGACGAGACGCCGCTCCAGGGCGGCGAGGGCCTCGCCTGGGAGGCGCTGCACGTCGCGCAGTACGTGACGGAGGGGCGCACCGAGTCGCCGCTGCACCCGCTCGACGAGGTGGTCGCCGTGGTGCGGACCCTCGACGACGCGCGCCGCCGGCTGGGCGTCTCGGTATAGGGCGGGCGGCGGGAGACCGCCGTCCCGGCCCTCAGCCCGCCGGCAGCTCGACGCGGAAGCTCGTGCGCCCCGGCTCGGACGCGACGAGGACGCGCCCGCCGTGGGCGTCGACGACCGCCGCCACGATCGCCAGGCCCAGCCCCGTCGATCCGGTCGTGCGCGCTCGGGAGGAGTCGCCGCGGGCGAAGCGCTCGAACAGCACCGGCACCAGCTCCGGCGCGATGCCCGGGCCGGAATCGGTGACCGTCACGACTGCGATCGGCCGCCCCTCCGACACCTCCTCGGCGAGCGCCGCCACGACCCGGGTGCCGGGGGGCGTGTGCACGGTCGCGTTCCGCAGCAGATTGGCGACCACCTGGTGCAGCCGGAAGCCGTCGCCGCGGATCTCGATCGGCTCCTCGGGGAGCTCGAGGTCCCACTCGTGGTCGGGGCCCGCGGCGTGCGCGTCCGACAGCGCCTCGATCACGAGCAGCGTCAGGTCGACGGGCTCCTTCTCGAGGTCGCGGCCCTCGTCGAGGCGGGCGAGCAGGAGGAGGTCCTCGACCAGCGAGGTCATCCGGGTGGCGGCGGACTCGATCCGATCGAGGGAGTAGGCCGCCGACTCCGGCAGCTCGGTCCCGCCGCGCCGGGGCAGCTCCGCGTAGCCGCGGATCGCCGCGAGGGGGGTCCGCAGCTCGTGCGAGGCGTCGGCGACGAACTGCCGCACCTTGTCCTCGCTCGCCTGCCGCGATTCCAGCGCACCGGTGACGTGGTCGAGCATGCGGTTGAAGGCGGCGCCGACCCGGCCGACCTCGGTGCGGGTGTCGGCGTCCTCCTCCGGGACCCGCTCGACCAGCTCGACGGCGCCGCGGTCCAGCGGCAGCTCGGCCACGCGGGTCGCCGTCGCCTCCACCCGCTCCAGGGGCCGCAGGGCCACGCGGATGATCGCGGTGGCGACGAGGGCGACCAGCAGCATCGCCAGCAGCACCACCACGACGACCACCCAGGTGAGGGAGGCGAGCGTCTCGGCGACCTCGCCCAGGGGGACGCCGACGACGACCACGGAGCCCTCGACCGCCGCCGCGCGGACGCGGTAGGTCCCGAGGCTCCCGGGCAGCTCGATGGTCGCCTCCTCGCCCCCTGCGGCGACGGCCGCCGCGAGCACCGAGTCGGCCGGGTCCGAGAACTGCCGGCAGACCCCGTCGGCGTCGACGTAGGCGCCGATGAAGGAGCCGTCCGAGCCCTGGACGGCGGTGATGGTGCTGAGGTTCTGGCTCGGGCCGCCGCCGAAGGATCCGCTCGGGCAGGTCGTGGCCTGCTCGATCGCGCTCGACCCGCCGAAGCGGCTCGGCCCGTCGAAGTCCTGGAGGCGCGTGACCGACTGGCTGAGCGACGCGTCCGTGCTGCCGTAGAGGATCGAGCGGGCGGAGAGCACGCTGACCGCTCCCACGACGCCCGCCGTCACCGCGACGAGCGCGACCACGGCGACGACCATCCGCCGCCGCAGAGTCCACGGCGCGCGCCGGCCGCGGCGGGAGCTGCGGAGGGCGGAGCGGGTCGCGAAGTCGCCGAGCGACGGGCGGCCGGTGCGGCTCACTGGTCGGCGGGCTTCAGGAGGTAGCCGGCGCCGCGCACGGTGTGGATCATCGGCGAGCGGCCGGCGTCGATCTTCTTGCGCAGGTACGAGATGTAGATCTCGACCACGCTCGACTTGCCGCCGAAGTCGTACGACCAGACCCGGTCGAGGATCTGGGCCTTGCTGAGCACGCGGCGCGGATTGCGCATCAGGAAGCGCAGCAGCTCGAACTCGGTGGCGGTCAGCTCGATCTCGTCGCCGCCCCGGCGGACCTCGTGGCTGTCCTCGTTCAGCACCAGGTCACCCACGACGACCTCGGGGTCGTCCGCGTCGTTGGCGAGCAGGGTGCTGCGGCGGATGAGGCCGCGCATCCGGGCGACCAGCTCCTCGAGGGAGAAGGGCTTGGTGACGTAGTCGTCGCCGCCGGCGGTGAGCCCGGCGATCCGGTCGTCGAGCGCGTCCTTCGCGGTGAGGAAGAGGACCGGGGTCTCGCTGCCGTCCGCGCGGACCCGCTGCAGGACCTGGAGGCCGTCGATGTCGGGGAGCATCACGTCGAGCACGATCACGTCCGGTCGGAACTCGCGGGTGATCGTGATCGCGGCGCGGCCCTCGGCGGCGGTGCGCACCTCCCAGCCCTCGTAGCGCAGAGCCATCTGGAGCAGGTCGGTGAGGGTGCTCTCGTCGTCGACGACGAGGACGCGGATCGGCGTCCCGTCGGCCCGCTTCAGGCGGGTGCGCTGCGCGGGGGCGAGGTGCTTCGAGGGGGCCGGGGTGCTCATGACTCCAGTATCGGGAGTTCCCTATGGATCGGCTATGACCGGCCGATGCCGTCGCTGTGCGCTCCCGATGCGTCCTCCGCGGGATCGGCGTCGAGCTCCTCCGGAGCGATCGCCGCGGTGCGCGCGTAGCCGCGGACCCGCCGGTCGATGAAGGTCGCCGCCCAGAGCAGGACGCCGATCACGAGCAGCACCCCCGCGATCCCGTACTGGGCCGTGTCGCGTCCCGAGGTGATCGGCAGCACCAGGTAGACGCAGGCGATCGTGCCCAGCACCGGCAGCACGGTGGGGGTCCGGAAGTGACGGTGCTCGACCGGCTGCCGCCGCAGCACCAGCACGGAGACGTTGACGACGGCGAAGACCGCCAGCAGGAGGAGCGACGTGGTCCCGCCCAGCAGCACCGCGATGGGGTCGGAGGGGTCGCGCGACACGTAGGCGGTGAGGAGCAGGGCGATCACCGTCGTGAAGAGGATCGCGGCCCACGGCGTGCGCCGTCCGCGCAGCACGTTCTGCAGGAACGGCGGCAGCACGCCCTGGCGGCTCATCCCGTAGAGCAGGCGGCTGGCCATCATCATGTTGATCAGCGCGCTGTTGGCCACGGCGAAGAGCGAGATGAAGGGCAGCAGCGTCGAGATCGGGAAGTCGGGCGCCGCGGCCTCGACGACCGTGACGAGCGGAGTGTCGTTGCCGGCCAGCTCCCCCACGGGGACGATCGCGACGGCGAGCGTGGACACGAGCACGTAGACCACGGCGGTGATGCCGAGACCCGTGAGCATCACGCGCGGGAAGATGCGGCTGGGCTCCTTCGTCTCCTCCGCCATGTTCACGGAGTCCTCGAATCCGACCATCGCGAAGAACGCCAAGGAGGTCGCGGTGCTCACCGCGAGCAGCAGCGACTTGTCCTCCGGCGCCTCGAACGCGACCACCCGCGAGAAGTCGGCCTGCCCGCCGAACACGGCGAAGAAGCACACGAAGATCACGAGCAGCAGGCCCGAGAGCTCGATCAGGGTGAGCACCACGTTCAGCCCGACGCTCTCGGCGACGCCCCGCAGGTTCACCAGGGCGATGCAGACCATGAACACCAGCGCGATGCTCAGCCGCGTCCCCGCGCCGTCCCCGAGCCCGAAGCCGATCGCGAAGTTGCTCGCGAAGGCGCCCGAGGCGGCGGAGGCCGAGGTGATCCCGCTCGCCATCACGGTGAAGCAGACGAGGAACGTGACGAAGTGGATCCCGAACGCCTTGTGCGCGTAGAGCGCGGCGCCCGCGGCCTGCGGATACTTCGTCACCAGCTCCAGGTAGGAGCAGGCGGTGAGCGTGGCGACGACGAACGCGATCACGAAGGGGAGCCACGCGGCCCCGCCCACCTCGGCCGCGACCTGCCCGGTGAGGGCGTAGATCCCGGTCCCGAGGATGTCGCCGACCACGAACAGCAGCAGCAGCTTGGGGCCGAGCACCCGCTTGAGCTCGGGCGGGGCGGACGTCTCTCTCGTGGCGGTCATCGTCGGCCCCTCCCGTTGCGGATGAGCGCGAGCCTACGACCGCGGGCACCGCCCCGGGAAGAGCGGGCGCCCGGAGAGCAGGAGCCGACGACACCCACCACTCTGCCGTCGCGCCGTGCGCAGCGCAGCCTCCACCTCGCCGGCGGGAGGCTGCGCGAGGCCGGCTGACCGGATGCTGCCACGGCCGGAGCCTGCCCGGACGTCCCGTGGGCCCCGACCCTCCGCCCCGCGCGGAGCCGGGGGTCCGCCGCATGTCCGGATGCTGCCGTGCCCGGATGCTGATCTGGTGCCGCCGACGGCCCTCCGCGAGGCTCGGAGGACCACGACGAGAGGACGGACCATGACCGCCACTGCACCCGCCGCCACCCCGCACCTCGGCCCCGTCGCCGCCGGAGGCGCCCTCGCCTGGGCCGCGCTGGCCGCGCTGCTCCTGCTCGGGGAGCCGCACCCCGCGGCTGTCCTCGTGCTCGTGCTCGCGGCCGCCGCCGCGACCTCGCTGAGCGTCGTCGCCGTCGCCCGCCGGCAGCCCCCCGCCCGCCGCACCGGCGTCGTGATCGGTCTCCTCGCCCCCCTCCTCGCGAACGCCGGTCTCACTCCGCTCGCCGCGCTGGTCGGCCCGGCCGTGTTCGGAGCGGTGGCGCTGGTCCTCGCCGGTGAGCTCGCCGTCGTCGCGGTTCTCGCGCGGCGGCGCTGAGTGCGCGCCTCCTACACTCGGGAGGGTCGGGAGAACGGGGGGCCGCCGGTGCTGAGCGAGAACGCGATCGCGCTGTACCTGCACGCGTCCGTGCGCGGAGACTGGTCGCTCGAGAGCGCGTCGGACGAGCTCGGCGTCACCGTCGACGGCCTCCGCGAGGCGCGCGACGAGCTGATCGGGCTCCGGCTGCTCGCTCCGCTGCACGCGGGGGCGGAGTCGCTCGCCACGGCCGCACCGGACATCGCCCTGGCCGAGCTGATCGCCGACGACGAGCGGCGCCTCCTCGAGCTGCAGACCGGGATCACCCGTCGCCGCAGCGAGCTGATGGCCCTCGTCCCCGCCTACCGGAGCGCCCGCAGCGCCCTCGCCGCCGCGGAACAGGTGGAGGTGATCGAGGACCCGGCGACCGTCCTCCGGCTGCTCCTCGACCTGCAGCGCGGAGCCTCGGAGGAGGTGCTGATCGCCGCTCCCGGCACCAGCAGCGTGGAGCGGCACGAGGCGAGCGACGCCGTCGACCGCGAGCTGCTCGGGCGCGGCATCGCGAGGCGGACGCTGTACCTCGACCGCCGCCGCGACAACGCGGCCCTCCGGCGCTCGGTCGCGGAGCTCGAGCCGCTGGGCGCGCGGTTCCGGACCCTCCCGGTGCTGCCCTTCCGGCTGGTGGTCTTCGACCGCTCCCTCGCGATCGTCGCCCGCTCCCGGGACGAGGACGACCGCGCCGCCCTGGTCGTCCGCTCCTCCGAGCTCGCGGCGACCCTGGCGCGCGTGTTCGACGCGGCGTGGGAGTTCGCAGCGCCCCTGCACGCGGCAGGCGCCGAGGAGGAGCCCTCCCTCTCCGCGGTGCAGCGGTCGATCCTGCAGGGCCTCGCCGCCGGGCTCACCGACGAGGCGCTCGCGGCACGGCTGGACCTCAGCGTGCGCACCTGCCGTCGGCACATCGCCGGTCTCTTCGAGCTGCTCGGCGCCGAGAGCCGCTTCCAGGCGGGCGTGCTCGCGGCCCGGCGGGGCTGGCTGCCGGTCCGACCGCGCTGACGCAGGCCGTCGGCGAGCTCAGCGCCGCGGAGCCGGGCGCCGTCCGTCGAGGGCCCGCTCAGCCCGCGTGCGCTCCGAGGAACGCGAGCGCCCGCGGCCAGGCGTCGGTCGCCGCCTCGGCCTGGTAGGTCTGCTCGTTCGCGTCGTTGAAGAAGGCGTGGCCCGCTCCCGGGTAGACGACGACCTCGACGTCCTTGCCCTCGGTCGCCTCGCGGATGCGCGGCACCTGCTCGACGAGGGGAGCGTCCTGATCGCCCAGGAACGCCAGCACCGGCACCTGCAGCGCGCCGAGCTCCTCGGCGGACGCGGTGACGTGCCCGTAGAACGGCACGGCCGCCGCCAGCCGCGGCTCGGCCAGCGCGAGCGCCCACGAGAAGGTGCCGCCGTAGCAGAACCCGGTGACGGAGACGCTGGTCGCGCCCTCCTGGCGCAGGAGCCGCTCGACGAGGGCGCGGAGGATCGCGACGGTGCGCGTCGCGTGCTCCGGAGTGAAGACGGGGGCGAAGAAGGTGCGCAGCTCGACCTGGCGCGGCAGGCGCCGCACCGGGTGGTCGTAGTCGGCGCGCTGCTCCTCGTCGAGCTGCTCGAGCAGGCCGCTGTCGGCCAGGAGCTCGGGGGCGACGACGCTGTAGCCCTCGGCCGCGTAGCGGTCGGCGACCGAGCGGATGTGCCCGTCGACCCCCCAGACCTCGTGGATCAGGATCAGCGCGCGGCCGCCCTCACCGCTGCGGTACACCGGTACGTCGTGCTCGGCCAGGGTCCAGGTCTCATCGCTCGTGGGCATGCTCGCACCCTAGCCCCGGACCCCGGGATCACGCGTCGTCAGAAGTCGTACTCGCAGTTGCGGAGGTTCGCCACGTCCTCGGTGAGCGTCGGCTCTCCGCCGAGCAGGAACGCGTAGTTCTTCGAGTTGGAGGCCAGGAAGCGCAGCGTCGAGTCGTGCACGCAGTCGCGCTCGGTCAGCAGCACGGACGAGCCCAGGGCCGCCGCTGTCGTCGCTCCCGAGAGGGCGTCGGCGAAGGAGGACCCCGCGGCGAGGAAGACGCTGTCCTGCAGCAGCGACTGGGGGTAGGCGCTGTTCAGCTCGACGCTGGTCTCGTAGCGGTCGCGGCCGGCGATCCTCGAGACCGAGGGGGCGAGGCCGCGACGCGCGAAGTCCGCCACGTACGCGTCCCGGATCGAGGGGTCGCCGCCGAGGAACTCCACGTGCTCCGGCGCCAGGTCGCGCACCGCGGTCGCGGTCGCGGAGTCGGCGCCCGAGGTCGCACCGTCGACCAGCAGCACGGGCTGCGCACGCCAGCCGGCGATGGGCGCGGCCGACAGGGCGTCAGGGAAGTTCGTGCCGGTCGCGACGAACATGTTCGAGTAGGGGCCGGTGCCGAAGGCGTCCGCGACGATCCGGCGGGAGGTGTCGTAGCGGTCCGTCCCGCCGATGCGCTCGGTGCCGCCGACGATCGAGCGGATCGCGGAGAGGACCCCGGGGCTCACGCTCAGCTCGCTGCCGACGACCACGACCCGCTCCGGGCGGAGGCGGCGGATCTCGTCGGAAACGACCCGAGGCAGGCGGTCGGGATCGGTGAGCAGGAGCGCGCCTCCGAGGGCGGCGGCGGCCGGGCCGGCGCTCAGCGCATCCGGCCAGTTCGCCCCGCTGGCCACGTAGAGCACCGGGATGCCCGGGGAGAAGTAGCCCGTCGCCTCCACCGAGGTCGCGTAGCGGTCCGATCCGGCGAGGCGGCCGGTGTACTGCTGGTAGTCGCTGCTCAGCGAGAGGTCGATCCCGGCGGCCGATCCGCCCACCGGGACGCGCACGTCGCCCGCGTCGCCCGAGCGGAGGACGTGGTCCCAGTAGCTGTCGTCGATCACGTCGTCGCGGCTCGACGCCCGGACGAGGTAGTCGCCGGGGACGACCTGCTGGAACGAGTACGGGTTGTCGCCGCCCGTGATCAGGTCGAGCTCGCCGGTGCGGAAGTAGCCGTCGGTTCCCGGGTCGCGGTACCAGATGTCGACGCGCTGGTCGCCCGCGACGCCGCTCAGGCGTCCCTCGAGCGACCCCAGCCGTGCGGTGCGCAGCTGCACGCCGGCCGCCGGGGCCTGGAGCGGCTCGGCGCTGCGGGCGACGGCGCTGCCGCCGGACCAGAGGTCGGCGTACAGGTCGGCGTTGTCCTTGATCAGCAGGTAGTAGGTCTGCCCGGCGGTGAGCCCGTCGATGCTGAAGGTGAGGTCGCCGGCGACGGAGTGGTTCCCGAGGAGCCCCGCCTCGCTCGACCAGACCTCGACGTTCAGGAGGGCGCCGCGGGGAGTGGTGGTCGCGATCGAGCCGTCGGCCTCCTCGACCACGACACGGCCGCTGATCGACGCCGCAGCGCTCGCACGGGCGGCGCTCGGCGCCTCGTTCGGCACGGCGGGCAGGGGGGACTCGGCGCTGGGCTGCCAGAGAGGCTGCCCCTCGGGGAGCACGATCGAGCGGGGCGCGTCGGAGGCGGCGCCGAATGCGGCGACGGGGGCGGCCGACGGCGCGGCCGCCGATGCGGCGGAGGCGAGCGGGCTGGAGGTGATCGCCAGGGCGGCGACGAGGACCGCGGAGGCGGCGGACCTCAGAACGAGCGGGGACACGGCGGAGTGCCTGCTTCCAGGAGGAGGTCGCCCTGCGGCCGACCCGGCGGAGGGGATCGCGCTCATGCTAGCGGCGGCCCGCGCCCCGTCGTCCTCCCCGATCAGGGGTCAGGAGACAGGCGGCGCGACGAGGATGTCGTCCCACTCCAGAGCACGCTCGAACAGGAAGCCGTGCCGCTCGTAGAGGCGGCGGGCGTCGCTGCGCTTCAGCACGTCGAGCCGGAAGGGCAGACCCGGCCGCGCCTCCTCCGCCATCACCCGACGCAGGACGGCGCCGCCGACTCCGCGTCCCTGTGCGTGCGGCGCCAGGTAGAAGTGCTCGATCCAGACCGCGTCCGGCTCGACCCGCGCGGCGATGCTCCCGGCGAAGGCGCCGTCGAGCTCGATCACCCGGGTGAGCTCGGGCCGGTAGCCGTCGAGGAAGCGGTGCCGCACGCGGTGCTCGTCGTAGCGGTCGAGCGTCTCGAGCGACGGGCGCATGACGACCGCGCGCAGCTCGGCGATCGCCGCGGCGTCCTCCGAGGTCGCGGGGCGGAGCGACCAGCCGGCGTCGTCGGCCACGGTCAGCGGCCGCGGGGCTTGCGGGTGCGCCGCACCGCCGGCGCGGACGCCTTGGCGCGGGCCGGCTTCTTCTTGCCGCCGCCGGCCCTCTCCGCCTTCTCGCGCGCCTCCCGCGCCTTCGCCTTGGCGGCCTTCGCCCGCGACTCGACCTTCGGCGTCGCGGCGGTTCCGCGCGTGGTGTTCGCGCTGCGGCCGCGGACGACTCCGATGAAGTCCTCGACGTCGTCGCCCTTGTCGTCCGTCACCCAGGCGAGGCGGACGGAGGAGGGAGCGACGCCGGTCACCGGCACCGCGGTGACGTCCTTGCGGCTGTGCACGCGCGCCACCGACTGCGGCACGATCAGCACGCCCACGCCGGCCGCGACCTGCTCGACCGCGTCGTCGAGACCGGCCATGCGCGGCAGCGGGCGCCGCGAGCCGTCCGCGAGCTCCTCGGCGACCGCGGCCCACTCGGGCACGTCCTCCGGGTCCTGGAGGAGGTGCTCGCCGGCCAGCTCGGCGACGTCGAGCTCCTCCGCGGCGGCCAGGACGTGCTCGCGGCCGACGACGGCGACGGGCTGCTCGTCGTAGAGGTGGATGGAGCTGAGGGCGGAGGAGGAGACGTCGCCGCGGACGAACGACAGCTGCGCGCGGCCGTCGAGCAGCGCCTGCTCCTGATCGCGCTCGGCGACGACGGTGATGCGCAGCGGGAGATCGGAGCGGCGCTGGCCCCAGACGCGGGTCCACTTGGTGGGGGTGACGCCGGGCACGAGGGCGACGGCGAGCACGGGGCCGTCGGGGACGGCGTCCTCGGCGTCGGAGTCGGCGTCGTCGGAGTCGGCGTCGTCGACATCGCTGTCCCCGGCGTCGCTGTCCTCGGAGTCGAGGTCGTCGGAGTCGCCGTCCTCGGAGTCGCCGTCGGTGTCGTCCGACTCGGTTCCGGCTCCGGCGCCGACCGCGCCCGATCCGGCCGACGCGTCGACAGCCGCCGCGTCCGCCCCGCCCTCCGGACGCCCCTCCGCCTCGGGAGCGGCCTGCGGGTCGACGGTCTCGGGCTGCTCGCTCATCCCCTCAGGGTAGGTGGTCCGCGCCGCGCCGGTAGGGTTGCCGCATGGCCAAGGCGACACAGACGATGAAGGCTGCGACCGCGGCGAAGAAGCTGCAGGTCTACCTGCCCGCGACCCCGGAGGAGTTCCAGGAGTCGGCGATCACGCGCGAGCAGTACGACGAGCTCGCCGCGAATCCGCCCGCCTGGCTCGTGCAGCTGCGCGAGGAGGGGCCGCACCCCCGCTCCGTCATCGCCTCCCGGCTGAACGTCTCCATCTCGGGGCTCGCCCGCGGCGGCGTCACCGAGGCGCTGACCACTCCCGAGATCCAGGCCCTGCTCGACGAGGTCCCCGAGTGGCTGCGCGTCGAGCAGAACCGCTACGCGGAGGTCCGCCGCGAGCAGGCCCGCATCAAGTCCGAGCGCGCCGCCAAGGCCGCCGACTGACCCCACCCCCGCCTGCAGGACCCCGATCCGGCGCGGGCGACGTGGCCTGCGGACCGGAGCGGGATCCCGCCGAGGGGAGCCGCGCGGCTACTGGTTCGAGAACGCGGCGTCGAACGACGCGGTCGGGGTCCTCCAGAGCAGCGAGCGGATGAAGCCGACGGCCTCCTTCGCGCCGTGGAGGCGGTCCATCCCGGCGTCCTCCCACTCGATGGAGATCGGGCCGGAGTAGCCGATCGACTCCAGCGCCCGGAACGCGTCCTCCCACGGGACGTCGCCGTGCCCCGTCGAGACGAAGTCCCAGCCGCGGCGCGGGTCGCCCCAGGGCAGGTGCGAGCCGAGCACGCCGGCGCGGCCGTTCTTCGGGCGCAGGCGGGTGTCCTTGCAGTCGACGTGGTAGATCCGGTCCTTGAAGTCGACGATGAAGCCGACCGGGTCGATGTCCTGCCACATCATGTGCGACGGGTCCCAGTTGAAGCCGAAGGCCGGGCGGTGCCCGATCGCCTCGAGGGTGCGCACGCTCGACCAGTAGTCGTAGGCGATCTCGGACGGGTGCACCTCGTGCGCGTACACCACGCCGTTCGCGTCGAACTCGTCGAGGATCGGGTTCCAGCGGGTCGCGAAGTCCTCGTACCCCTCGTCGATGACGGAGGCCGGGACCGGCGGGAACTGCGCCACGTAGGGCCAGATCTTCGAGCCGGTGAAGCCGACGACCACGTCCACGCCGAGCTTGCGGGCGACCCGCGCCGAGCGCTTCATGTCCTCGGCGGCGCGCTGCCGCACCCCCTCCGCGTCGCCGTCGCCCCAGGTGTAGTCGCGCACGAGTGCCTTGTGGCGGAAGTCGATCGGGTCGTCGCAGACGGCCTGGCCGGTGAGGTGGTTCGAGATGGCGAAGACCTCGAGGCCGTAGCGGTCGAGGATCTCCAGGCGCGAGGCGGCGTAGGCGTCGTCCTCGTCCGCGCGCTTGAGGTCGAGGTGGTCGCCCGAGGCCGCGATCTCGAGTCCGTCGTAGCCCCACTCGGCGGCGAGTCGGGCGACCTCCTCGAAGGGCAGATCGGCCCACTGCCCGGTGAACAGCGTCACGGGGTGGGTGGCGGGGTAGGTCTTCTCGTCGCTCATGCGGCGATCTCCGTCCGGTCGTCGGCGGCGGGCACGGTCACCCAGGCGCCTGTCTCGGCCGCGTCGAGCACGGCCTCGGTGATGCGCGCCGCGCGGAGGCCGTCGGCGAAGGTCGGCAGACCCTCCACGTCGGCGCCCGCCACGGCGGCGTAGGTGTCGCGGGCGAACGCCGTGAAGGCGTCCTGGTAGCCCATCGGATGACCGCTCGGCACGATCGAGAGCCGGGCCGCATCGGGCGCGAGGATCGAGGCGTCGCGCGGCACCAGCAGGGCGCTGTCGCGCCGGCCCACCCACAGCGTCTCGGGGAGCTCCTGCTCGAAGCGCAGCGACTCCTCCAGCCCGGACACCTCGAGCACCAGCTCGTTGCGGTGGCCCGCGGTGACCTGCGAGACGAGGAGCGTGCCGACGGCGCCGCCCTCGAGCCGGACGATCAGGCCGGCCACGTCCTCGGTGCTCACCGGGCGGCCGCCGCGCTCGGCGTGGACGGTGCTCGTGATCGCGGCGAGTGAGTCGATCCGGTCGCCGGTGACGAACTCCAGCAGGTCGACCAGGTGCGAGCCGATATCGCCGAAGGCGCGCGAGCGGCCGCCGGCGGCCGGGTCGACGCGCCAGTTGTCGTCGGAGGCGCCCAGCAGCCAGTCCTGGAGGTAGCTCCCGCGGACGGTGACCAGGCGGCCGGTCTCGCCGGAGGCGACGCGGGCACGGGCCTCGCGCACCATCGGGTGGAAGCGGTAGGCGAACGGGACGGTCGCCACCACGCCGGCGGAGGACGCGGCCGCAGCGAGCGACTCCGCCTCCCGCAGCGTCGCGGCGAGCGGCTTCTCGCAGACCACGTGCTTGCCCGCCTCGATCGCCGCGAGCGCGAGTGCGGCGTGCGTGGCGTTCGGGGTGCAGACGTGCACGAGGTCGATGCTCTCGTCCTCGATCAGAGCCCGGGCGTCCGGGTAGGCGCGCTCGACGCCGAGCTCGGCCGCGGCCCGCTCGCCCTTCTCCGGGGTGGAGGAGGCGACTCCGGCGAGCACCGCTCCGGCGCTGCGGGCCGCACGGCTGTGCACGGCCGCCATGAAGCCGCCGCCGAGCACGCCGACGCGCAGGGGCGCGGGCATCAGGAGAGGGTCGCTTCGGTCGGGTCCCAGCTCTCGGGCAGTGCGGGGCGGGGCGTCACGGAGCTGGTGACGAGGACCTTCTCGCCGGTCTCGGCGGCCTCGAGGAGCGAGAGCATCACGTCGGTGACGTGGTACGCGAGGTCTCCGGAGGCGGCCTCGGGGCGGTCGGCCCGGATCGCACGGGCGAGCTCGAGCACGCCGGTGCCGCGGGAGGCGGTCGAGCCGGTCGCCGCGATGACCTCCGGCTCGGCGGACCCGCGGCGGTGCAGGGTGATCTCTCCGTCGTGCTGGTTCGGGTCGGGGAGGACGAGGGTGCCCTCGGAGCCGTTGATCTCGACGAAGCCGGTGCGCGGCAGGCTCGACTCGAAGCTCCACACCCCCTGGGCCGAGGCCCCGGACTCGAAGCGGAGCAGCCCGCCGATGTGCGTCGGGATGGTCACCGGGAACTCGGTGCCCTCCTTCGGGCCGGAGCCCACCACGCGGGTGGCGCGGGCCTGGGACGAGACGGCGGTGACGCTCTCGACGGGGCCGAGGTTCTGCACGAGCGTGGTGATGTAGTACGGGCCCATGTCCAGCAGCGGTCCACCGCCCTCGGCGAAGAAGAACTCCGGGTTCGGGTGCCACGACTCGGGGCCGGGGCCCTGGAAGAGGGTGAGGGCCGAGAGCGGCGTGCCGATGGCTCCGCTCTCGATCACGCGCTGCGCCGTCTGGAGGCCCGCGCCCAGGAAGGTGTCGGGAGCGGTCGCGACGCGCAGCCCCTTCTCCTTGGCCAGCGCGAGCAGCTCGATCCCGCTGTCGCGGTCGAGCGAGAAGGGCTTCTCGGTCCACACGTGCTTGCCCGCCTCGACCGCGCGGCGCGCGACCTCGACGTGCGCGGCCGGGATCGTGAGGTTGACGACGATCTCGATGCCCTCGTGCGCGAGGAGCTCCTCGACGGTGCCGGAGGCGGGGACGCCGAAGGCCTCGGCCTGGGTCCTCGCCCGCTCGAGGTCGATATCGGCGACGAAGAGCACCTCGAGGTCGGGGAAGACGGTGAGGTTGGTCAGGTACTGGGTGCTGATGTTGCCGGCGCCGATGACGCCGACGCCCACGCGGCCGGTGCCGCTCATGCGCCGAGCCCCGAGACGTAGCGGTGGGCCGACTCCAGGCCCTCGAAGATGTCGCCGGCGTAGGCGTCGAACTCCAGCACGGGCAGGGCCTGCGGAGCGGCGGCGAGGATCGCCGGGACGTCCATCGCGCCCTCGCCCGCGGGCAGCTGCTCCTGGGTGTCGGCCGAGATCGGGCCGTCCTTCACGTGCAGGAAGCGCACCTGGTCGCCGAGGCGTCCGAGCACCTCGACCGGGTCGTCGCCGCCGACGGCCGCCCAGTAGGTGTCGAGCTCGAGGACCATGCGCGGGTCGAGGAGGCCCGCGAGGTGCTCGAAGGCGCTGCGGCCGTCGACGCGGTTCTCGAACTCGAAGGCGTGGTTGTGGTAGCCGAGCACCAGGCCGCGGGCGGCGGCGGAGTCGACCAGCGCGTTCAGCTCGTCGGCGATGCGGGCGACGTCGTCCGCGGTGGTCCAGCGGGTCGGGTCGACGAAGGGGTCGATCACGGTCTCGACGCCGAGCGAGGCGGCCGTGTCGAGGATCTCGTCGACGGTGGCGTCGCCCTGCGGGCCGAGGAGGCGCGCGTGGGCGCTGGGAGCGCGCAGTCCGCTGGCCGGGAGCGCCGCGCGGTAGGCGTCGGCCAGGTCGACGAACCCGAAGAGCTCGACCGTGGTGAAGCCGATCGCCGCGAGGCGGTCGAGGGTGGCGGGCAGATCGGCCGCGAGCGGCTCGCGCACCGAGTACAGCTGGACAGAGAGGTCTGGGGGTGTGGCCACCGGTGGGGCTCCTGATCGCATCGGAAGGTGTGCCTCGAACCCTACGCGGACTTTTGCTCACGGACAAGCAAAACTAGCCCTGCGCGCCCGCCAAGTCGGGCACCCGCCGCACAGAAGCACGGGCGCTGTGGTTGACTCTGGCCATGTCCCCGCGCCGCCGCATCACCGTCAGCGCGGTCGGCGAGCTCCTGCTCCTGCTGGCCGACGGGGCGCCCCGGACGCGGGCCGACGTGGTCGCCGAGACGGGCCTGCCGCGCGCGGCCGTCTCCGCCCAGCTCGACGTCCTCACCGCCTCCGGCCTGGTCGCACGACAGGACGACGCCCCCTCCTCCGGCGGCCGTCCCGCCGCCCGCGTGGCCTTCGACCCCCGGGCGCGCAGCCTCCTCGCCGTCGACCTGGGCGCCGCGCACGCCGTCGTCGCCCTGACCGACCTCGACGGCACGGTCCTCGCCCGCCGCCGCGAGAGCATCGCCATCGCCGACGGCCCCCTCGCCGTCCTCGGCCACGCCCTCGACGTCGCCGCGGCCCTGCTCGGCCGGACTCCGGCCGCCGGCCCGCTCGCGGGAGTCGGCGTCGGCGTCCCCGGACCCGTCGAGCACGCGACGGGCCGCCCGGTGAAGCCGCCGATCATGCCCGGCTGGGACCGCTTCGACATCCCGGAGTTCGTCGGCCGCCGCCTCCCCGTGCCCGTCCTCGTCGACAACGACGTGAACCTGCTGGCGCTCGGCGAGCACGCCGACCACTACGCCGACGTCGACGACCTCCTCTACGTGAAGGTCTCCACCGGCATCGGAGCCGGGATCGTCAGCGGCGGCGCCCTGCAGCGCGGAGCCCTCGGAGCGGCGGGCGACCTGGGCCACGTGCAGGTCCCCGGCGACCGCGGCGAGGCCGACCTCGAGGCGATCGCGAGCGGCTCGGCGATCGCCCGCCGCCTGACCGAGTCCGGGATCGACGCCGCCAGCACCTCCGACGTCGTCACCCTGCTGACCGGCGGGGACCCCACCACCGTCGAGCTCACGCGCGCCGCCGGCCGCGACATCGGCGAGGTGCTCGCCACCTGCGTGAACCTCCTGAACCCGTCCGTCATCGTCGTCGGCGGCAGCATCGCCCAGGCCAGCCACGAGGTCCTCGCCGGGGTCCGCGAGGTCGTCTACCGCCGCTCCCTCCCCCTGGCGACCCGCGCGCTCGACATCGTGCAGGCCGCGGCCCAGGGCGGAGGCGTCCGCGGCGCCGCCCTGATGGTCCGGCGCCACCTCCTCTCCCCCGCGCACGTCGACGCCTTCCTCGACGCCTGAGCCGCCGGCGCGAGCCGTCGCGCCCCGGTGAGACGCCGCGGGTCGGCGTGCCGATTCGACCGGGCGCCGCAGGGGGCAGAGAATGAATCGGTGCCCGACCTGCAGCTCTCCTTCCCCTGGGAGACGCAGCCCGTCTTCACGGACGCCGAGCCCCCGCACCTCCGGAGGGTCGTCGCCGACTCCTCGGACCGCGTCGCCTGGCTCCGCGCCCGCTCGCGCGGCATCACGGCGACCGACGTCGCCCGCCTCTCCTCCCCCGCCGCGATCGGCAAGGCAGCGCTCGACAAGCTCTACGGCACCGGCTTCGGCGGCAACGCCTTCACCGACCACGGCCGCGCCCGCGAGCCCGAGATCGCCGCCTGGGTACGGAGCGAGCACGCGATCGAGCCCAGCAGCACCCTCTTCCACGCGAGCCAGGAGCGGCGCCACCTCGCCACGCCCGACGGCATCGGCCTCCGCGAGGACGGCCGGCTCGAGCTCTGCGAGATCAAGACCACGACGAAGCCGTGGCGGAGCATCCCGCGCCACTACCTGCGGCAGGTCTTCTGGCAGCAGTACGTCCTCGGCGCCGAGCGCACGCTCGTCGTCTGGGAGCAGCACCGCGACTTCGTGCCGATCGAGGGCGAGCCGAACTCCCGCTGGGTCGACCGCGACGAGGACGAGATCCACATCCTCGTGCGGCTGGCGGGGATGCTGATGGCCGAGCTGCACGAGCGGACGCGCGCCCGGTGACGGTCCTCCTCCTGCACGGCCTGGGCGGCGACCGCTCCCAGCCGCTGGGGCTGCTGCGCTCCGCCCTCCCCGCCGGCAGCGAGGTCATCGCTCCGGACGTCCGCGCCCACGGCGCCTCCGAGCTGCTCGGCGCGCCCGGCGACTTCGCCCTCGAGGCGCTCGCCGACGAGGTGACGGAGGAGGTCGTGCGCGCCGGAGCCGCGCACAAGCCGCTCACGGTGCTCGGCATCTCGATGGGCGCGGCGATCGCCCTGCGCCTCGCCGTCCGACGCGTGCTGCCGATCGACCGCGCCGTCTTCGTGCGCCCCGCCTTCACCGCCGAGCCGCTGCCCGAGAACCTCACCGTGTTCCCCGTCATCGCGCAGCTGCTGCACGACCACGGCGCGAAGCGCGGCGAGCGGATGTTCCGCGCCTCGGGCCTGTTCGCGCGCGCCGCCGAGGTGTCCCCCGCGTCGGCGGAGGCGCTGACGCTGCAGTTCCGCTCCCCGCGCGCGGCCGAGCGCGCCGTCCGGCTCGCCCAGATCCCGCGGAACGCCGCCTACCGAGACTCCGGAGAGCTGGGCGAGGTCATCGCGCGCACCCTGGTGATCGCGGCCGAGCGCGACCCCGTGCACCCGGTCGAGGTCGCGGAGGCGTGGGCTAGGGCTCTTCCGGATGCGGACTGCGAGCGGGTGCCGTCGCGGGACGAGGGCTTCGCCGCTCAGCAGGACCGGATCCGCGGGCACGTCCGCGGCTGGCTCGCTCAGCGCTGAGGTCCTCGAGCGCGAGCACCAGGCCGACGAACGCGAGCCAGAGCACTGCGATCGCCGTCGCCACGAACTCGAGCGTCCCGCCGAGCCGCAGCCACACGCGCAGGAGCGACAGGATCCCGCCCGTCCCGGCGACGACCGCCACCGAGATCCCGGCGGCGAGCGAGAGCCGCGCGACCGCAGGGCGCCCCCGCACGGTCGCCAGCTGGAGCATCGCGGCGCAGGCGGCCCCGAAGCCGAGCACGGCGGCCGAGGTGTGGATGAGGTCCTGCCAGCGGAAGGCCGGCCCGACCGGCAGCGGGCAGCCCGCCGTGCAGGTCACCTGCGAGGCGAGCGCGAAGCAGGCGGCCGCCAGGAGGATCGCGCCCGCCGGGCGGAGGGCGGGGAGCAGGCGGGCGCGCACCGGCCAGGCGCCCGCGGCGATCAGCGCGCCGCCGGCCGCCACGAGCAGAAGAGCGGCCTCGAAGGCGCCCGCCGTCGGCAGGTCCGGCGCGCCCATCTCGCTGACGTAGACCCAGCGGCTGGTGCCGATGCTGATCCGGGCGGCCAGGAGGACCACGAGCCCGGCCAGGACAAGGAGGGCACCGCCGACCAGCAGGGTACGTCGGCGTCGCATCCCCTCATCGTGCCAGACCGGGCGCCCGCGGCTCCGCGCGCCAATCTTCTCCCGAGGGTGACACCCCCGTAACAGCGCCGACTCATTGCCTCGATTGACTGGTCGCGGCGTCGGATGCGGAAATCGGGGGCGACGTCCTCGGCACGCTCCACCCGCACGCCTCAGCGACAGGAAAGGCGACGATGCACACCAGCGCGCTCGGGCACGGCCTCGCGATCGGCGAGATCCCGGAGGAGGTCGTCCTCCCCGACACGATGACGGCGGCGGTGATCGACGCGCCGGGCGACGCCTCCGCCCTGCACCTGGCGACCGTGCCGACACCCTCCGCCATCAACGCCGAGTTCACCGTGAAGGTGGTCGCGGCCGGCGTGAACCCGCTCGACGCGAAGACGCGCGCGGGCCAGGGGGTCGCCTCGCAGATCGCCTCCTACCCTGCGGTCCTCGGCCACGACTTCTCGGGCGTCGTCGCCTCGAGCCCCTACCCGGCGCATCCGCTGCGGCCGGGCGACGAGGTCTACGGCTTCGTCATGGTGCCGCGCTTTTCGGGCTCCTACGCGGAGTACGTCAGCGTGCCGAGCGTCTCCATCGCGCGGAAGCCGTCGACGCTCTCGCACGT
This sequence comes from Rathayibacter sp. AY1C6, assembly GCF_002931535.1. Taxonomy (NCBI): domain Bacteria; kingdom Bacillati; phylum Actinomycetota; class Actinomycetes; order Micrococcales; family Microbacteriaceae; genus Rathayibacter; species Rathayibacter sp. AY1C6. The sequence goes on from NZ_PSWC01000010.1 coordinate 24,215, forward strand.
CGAAGCGGCCGGCGTCCCGCTCGCGGCGCTCACTGCCTGGGGCATGGTCGTCGAGCTCGCCAAGGCGCACGAGGGCCAGCGGATCCTCATCCACGCCGGGTCGGGCGGAGTCGGCCACTTCGCGGTGCAGTTCGCCGCCTACTTCGGCGCCTCGGTGATCGCGACCGGCTCGACCCGCAACCTGCAGTGGCTGCACGAGCTCGGCGCCGCGCAGGTGATCGACCACACCGCCGAGCGCTTCGACGAGCTGCTGTCCGGCGTCGACGTGGTCATCGATCTGGTCGGCAACGTCCACGACGACACGGGCTCGCGCTCGCTGAGGGTCCTCCGCCCCGGGGGCCTGATCGTGAACGCGCCCACCGGGAGCTGGCCCGGGTTCTTCGAGGAGGCGGCCGCTGCGGGCGTGCGCGCCTCCACCTACCGCGTCGCTCCCGACGGGGCGACCCTCGGCGTGGTCTCGCGCCTTCTCGAGTCGGGCGACGTCCGCGTCTTCATCGACGGCATCTTCCCCCTCGCCCGCGCCTGCGAGGCGCACGAGCAGCTCGAGACGGGCCACACCCGCGGCAAGATCGTCCTCACCGTCTCCGAGGGCTGACCTCGGCGAGATGCCGCTCCGGTACGCCACGCGGAGCGTGTCGCGTACCCGGGCGGCGTCTCGCGGGGAGGGTCAGGAGAGAGCGCTCGAGGACGAAGTCGTCCTCCCAGCGGTCGCCGACGAGGAAGCGCTTGCGGCCGACGACCGCGAAGCCGTGCTTGGAGTAGAAGCGCTGAGCGCGCGCGTTCTCCTCGTTGACGCCGAGCCAGACGCCCGCGGCACCGTGAGCCCGCGCCTCCTCGAGGGTCGCGGCCATCAGCGCGGCCGCCGCTCCGGAGCCGTGCCGGCCGGGCAGGAGGTAGAACTTGCTGAGCTCGACGGTCGGACGCAGCCGGATCGCCGCGACGACGTCGGCGTCGGCGGGCTCCCCGCGCACGAGCATCGCGTAGCCGGTCAGCGCGCCGGAGTCGTTGTCGACCAGGAGCGAGCGGAGCGGATCGGCGAGGTGGTCGCGGAAGCGCTCGACCGAGAGCACGGTGCGCACGAACTCGGCCTTCGCCTCCGCGGTGGTGTGCGGCGGGCAGGCCAGCGGGAAGGTCGCGGCGGCCAGCTCGGCCAGGGCCTCGGCATCGGCGGCAGACGCGCGGCGGACGGTCACGGGAGGCGCGGCGGAGCGGAGCGGCGGATCACCGGTCCAGTATGCCGGGACGACGAAGGAGGGGGCCCGCCGAAGCGGACCCCCTCCTCACGTCAGTGCGTGCCCGGCTCAGGCCAGGACGTTGACGTCCAGCGGGATGCCGGGGCCGAAGGTCGTCGAGACGGCGGCCTTCTGGATGTAGCGGCCCTTCGAGGAGGACGGCTTGAGGCGGAGGATCTCGTCGAGCGCGGTCTTGAAGTTCTCCTGGAGCTGCTCCTCGGAGAACGCGGCCTTGCCCACGACGAGGTGCACGTTGGCGTGCTTGTCGACGCGGAACTCGATCTTTCCGCCCTTGATCTCGGTCACGGCCTTCGCCACGTCCGGGGTCACGGTGCCGGTCTTCGGGTTGGGCATGAGGCCGCGGGGGCCGAGCACCTTTCCGAGACGGCCGACCTGGCCCATGAGCTCCGGGGTCGAGACGGCGGAGTCGAACGAGGTGTACCCGCCCGCGACCTTCTCGATGAGCTCGGCGCCGCCGACCTCGTCGGCACCGGCGGCCAGCGCGGCCTCGGCGGCCGGACCGGTCGCGAACACGATGACGCGGGCGGTCTTGCCCGTGCCGTGGGGCAGGATGACCGTGCCGCGGACCATCTGGTCGGCCTTGCGGGGGTCGACACCGAGCTTGAGGGCGACCTCGACGGTGCTGTTGAACTTGGCGGAACCGGTCTCGCGGGCGAGCGCGACGGCCTCGTCGGCCGTGTAGAACTTGCCCTCTTCGAGCTTGGCCGCGGCGGCCCGGTAGGCCTTCGACTTCTGTGCCATGTTGTTTCTCCTTGAAACGAGAATGTGGTTCTAGAGCCTGGCGGGCTCTCCCACGGGGGTGATGGAGTTCTAGTGGTGCCGCGATCGCGGCCGTGACTGCTGCTCGCGGGAGGCGGAGAGGTCGTGCAGAGGCGTTTCCGGACCGGGCGTGCGACCCCGCTGAGGGGCCGCCGTCGGGTTCTCGAGGCTTCCGCGGTGGGTCCGCGCCGGTGGGCGCGTCGCTCCCGCCGTCGAGCAGCGAGTCGCGCTACTCGACCGTGATGCCCATCGAGCGGGCGGTGCCGGCGATGATCTTCGCGGCGGCGTCGATGTCGTTGGCGTTCAGGTCGACCTGCTTCGCCTCGGCGATCTCGCGGACCTGCGCCTGGGTGAGCTTCGCGACCTTCACGGTGTGCGGGGTCGAGGAGCCCTTGGCGACGCCGGCGGCCTTCTTGATGAGCTCCGCCGCGGGCGGGGTCTTCAGCACGAAGGTGAACGAGCGGTCCTCGTAGACGGTGATCTCGACGGGGATGACGTTGCCGCGCTGCGACTCGGTCTGCGCGTTGTACGCCTTGCAGAACTCCATGATGTTGACGCCGTGCTGACCGAGCGCCGGACCGATCGGGGGCGCGGGGTTGGCCGCGCCGGCCTTGATCTGGAGCTTGATCAGGCCGGTGACCTTCTTCTTGGGGGCCATTCTGATTCCTTTTCTCAGGGTTCGAGCGGTCGGGGGCTCCCGGCCGCTCTCCCGCGCATCCGACGGTGCCGGATCGCGGTGGAGGAGGGTCGTCCGGCGCGCACAGAGGCGGGCGCCGACACGAAAACCCGTACGAGCTTACACGAGCGGGGCCACCCCCGACAGGGCGGAGGAGGGGCCGACGCCCGGGGGCGCGTGGGGCGGTGCCGGAGGGGGCGCCGCCCGGAACGGCGAACGCCCCCTCCGACGTGCGGAGGGGGCGTTCATGCGGCGCGGAGGCGACGCGTCAGAGCTTGGTGACCTGGTCGAACGACAGCTCGACCGGGGTCTCGCGCTCGAAGAGCGAGACGAGCACGGTGAGCTTGCCGCTCTCGGGCTTGATCTCGCTGATCGAGCCGGGAAGACCCGCGAACGAGCCCTCCTTGATGGTGATGGTCTCGCCGATCTCGAAGTCGACCTCGGCGGGCAGCACGCGCTGGGCCTGCTTCTGGCCCTTCGCGCCGGAGGTCTTCGAGGGGGCGACGTCCTTGATCTCGACGAGGCTCTTCAGCATCGTGAAGGCCTCCTCGAAGCGCAGCGGGGTCGGGTTGTGGGCGTTGCCCACGAAGCCGGTGACGCCCGGCGTGTGGCGGACGACCGACCACGAGTCCTCGTTGAGGTCCATGCGCACCAGCACGTAGCCGGGGATGCGCACGCGGGTGACCATCTTGCGCTGGCCGTTCTTGATCTCGACCACGTCCTCCATCGGGACCTGGACCTCGAAGATGTAGTCCTCGGCCTCGAGCGAGACCTTGCGGTTCTCGATGTTGGACTTCACGCGCTTCTCGAAGCCGGCGTAGGAGTGGATGACGTACCACTTGCCCGGCTTGCCGCGCAGCTCGGTGCGGAAGGCCTCGTACGGGTCGATGTCGGCGAGGTCCTCACCGGCGGCCTCGGCGTCCTCGGCGGCGACCTCGGCCTCGTCCTCGACGGCCTCGAGGGCCGCTTCGGCCTCCTCGACGGTGTCGATGTGCGCGGCCTCGTCGACCGCGGAGTCGGCCTCGGGGTCGTCGACGGAGCCGATGGCGTCCAGCGCTGCCTCGAGGTCGGAGGCGAGGTCGTCCTCGGACTCGTTCTCGTCGATGATGCTCAGCGCACCCTGCTCGGCGGGCTCGACGGCGTCCTCAGCCTGCGACTGGACGTCGCCCTCCTGCTCCTCCTCGACCTCCGACGACTGCTCGGCAGCCGTCGCCCAGTCGACGTCGTCGCGGTTTCTGTCAGACACTCGTCACAACTCTCTCTCGATCGATCGGTCGCGCCCCTCGGGGCGCGTCCCGCTGTCGCCGGCACCCTCCGCTCGCGCGGCCCGGATGCTCTCGGGTCAGGCGGCGGGTGTGCCGAACACGTACGTCACGGCCAGGGCGAACACCCAGTCGAGGAAGGACACCAGCGCCATCATGATGACGACGAAGATCAGCACGACCACGACGTAATTGCCCAGCTCCTTGCGGGTGGGCGTCACGACCTTCTTCAGCTCGGCGATGACCTGCCGGATGAAGAGGGCGATGCGCGCGAACGGGTTGCGCCGCGCGGCTCGCTGCTGATTGGCGATCGCGACGACGTCCTCGCTCGGCTCGTCGACTGCTTTCCCGGCCACCTGCACGCACCTTTCCCGCACCGGAACCTCCGGTGTGGCCGACCGCCCGTCATGGGCGGCCCTGGACCGATGACCGCAGCGTCGCGGGGACCGCGTGCGACGGGCATCGATGTGCAGGGCGGACAGGGCTCGAACCTGCAACCTGCGGTTTTGGAGACCGCTGCTCTACCAATTGAGCCACCGCCCTATGGATGCCGTTGCGAGCATCCGAGGAGGAGACCGACCCGCCGCCCCACCGCCACGACCCTCGCGGGCGCTGTGGATGAGGGCAGAGATCGACTACCTCGGACGAGTGTACGTGGACCCGCAGGGCGTGTCCAGCCGAGCGGCGGGGGGCCTCGGAGCCCCGTGCGCGCGCAGGATACGCTGGCCGTCGTGTCCTCCACCACGCGCATCTCCGCCCGCATCGCCGCCATCGCCGAGTCCGCCACTCTGAAGGTCGACGCCAAGGCGAAGGCCCTCCAGGCCCAGGGCCGCCCGGTCGTGTCCTACGCCGCCGGCGAGCCCGACTTCCTCACTCCCGAGCACATCGTCGAGGCCGCCTCGGCCGCCGTGCTCGACCCGGGGAACTACCGCTACACCCCCGCGGCGGGCCTCCCCGACCTCCGCGCGGCCATCGCGGAGAAGACGGCGCGCGACTCCGGATGGGCCGTCGACCCCTCGCAGGTCGTGGTCACCAACGGCGGCAAGCAGGCCGTCTACCAGGCCTTCCAGACCCTCTTGGACGACGGCGACGAGGTGCTGGTGCCGACCCCGTACTGGACCACCTACCCGGAGGCGATCAAGCTCGCCGGCGGCGTGCAGGTGGACGTGTTCGCCGGCGCCGACCAGGGCTACCTGGTCACGGTCGAGCAGCTGGAGGCCGCGCGCACCGAGCGCACCAAGGTGCTCCTGTTCGTCTCCCCCTCCAACCCCACCGGCGCCGTCTACTCGGCCGAGCAGACCCGCGAGATCGGCGAGTGGGCCGAGGAGCACGGCCTCTGGATCATCGCCGACGAGATCTACCAGAACCTCGTCTACTCCGCCGGCGACCAGGACGACGCGAGCCCGCTCGAGCACGCGACCTCGATCGTCGAGGCCGTGCCGGCCCTGCGCGACCGGACGATCCTCGTCAACGGCGTCGCGAAGACGTACGCGATGACCGGCTGGCGCGTCGGATGGATGGTCGGCCCGGCCGACGCGATCAAGGGCGCCTCGAACCTGCAGTCGCACCTCTCGAGCAACGTCTCGAACATCTCGCAGCGCGCCGCGATCGCCGCCCTCACCGGCCCGCAGGAGCCGGCCGAGGAGATGCGCCTGGCCTTCGACCGCCGCCGCCGCACCATCGTCGCCGAGCTGAACGCGATCGACGGGATCGAGTGCCCCACCCCCGGCGGCGCGTTCTACGTCTACCCCGACGTGAACGGGCTGCTGAACCGCGAGTGGAACGGCACCACCCCGACGACCTCCCTCGAGCTCGCCGACCTCATCCTCGAGCAGGCCGAGGTCGCCACCGTCCCCGGCGAGGCCTTCGGTCCGAGCGGCTACCTCCGCCTGTCCTACGCCCTCGGCGACGACGCGCTCCTCGAGGGCGTGCGCCGCTTGCAGCGGCTCTTCGGCACCGTTTAGCCCTCCTCCGCCTGCGCCGTCGATCGGCAGCGGCGGCTCGACGACGGGGGTGCGTCGCAGAGAGCGGGGTGCGCAGCGCGGACGACGATCCGTGACGCGCGGATCGCCGATCGCCGCTCGACCGTGCCGCACGGTGACGGCGGGTACTGCGACGGGCCTGTCCGACAGGTGAGGGGTGCGTGGCATCTCGGGGCGGGGAGGGCAAGAGGGAGGCGGAAATCGGGAATCACTGTCGCCGGAGGGGTGCGACAGGGCACGCTGTGACGATGAGCGAAGACCACGCCGTCCGAGTCCGCGACCTGCGGAAGGACTACGGGGGCGCTCCGGCGGTCGCGGGAGTCTCCTTCGACATCCACCGGGGCGAGACCTTCGCGCTCCTCGGCCCGAACGGCGCCGGGAAGTCGACGACCATCGAGATCCTCGAGGGCTACCGCGACCGCTCCGGCGGCGAGGTGTCGGTGCTCGGGGTCGACCCGCGCCACGGCGACCTGGCGTGGAAGGCGCGTCTGGGGATCGTCCTGCAGTCCAGCGGCGAGTCCGGCAACGCGACGGTGCGCGAGCAGATCGCGCACTTCTCCAGCCTCTATCCGCGACCGCGCGACGTCGACGAGACCATCGAGGCCGTCGGGCTGACGTCCAAGGCCCGCTCGCGCATCGGGCGCCTCTCCGGCGGCCAGCGCCGCCGCGTCGACGTCGCCCTCGGCATCATCGGCCGTCCCGAGCTGGTGTTCCTCGACGAGCCCACCACGGGATTCGACCCCGAGGCCCGCCACTCCTTCTGGGACCTGATCGCTCTGCTCAAGAGCGAGGGCACGACCATCCTGCTCACCACCCACTACCTCGACGAGGCCGCCCGCCTCGGCGACCGCGCCGCCGTGATCTCCGGCGGGCGGCTCCTGGCCATCGGCCCGATGAGCGCGATCGGAGGGGACGAGGCGCGCGTCCCGATCGTGCAGTGGCGCGAGGACGGCGTGCTGCACCGGCTGCGCACCACCGAGCCCGCCCGGACCGTCGCCGAGCTGCACGCCCGGATCGGGGAGCCGACGGCGCTCGAGGTCGTCCGCCCCAGCCTCGAGGACATCTACCTCGACCTCATCCGCGAGGACCGCGACGCGGTCGACCTGATCGGAGAGCCCGCGTGACCGCCGTCGCCACCCGCCCCCGCACCCTCTCCACCGGCCCGGGACGCACCGTCCGCCTCGGACTCGCCCGCGCCCGCTACGAGATCCGCTCGTACTTCCGCGCTCCGGACCAGGTGTTCTTCACCTTCCTCTTCCCGGTGCTGCTCCTGACGATCTTCTCGGTCGCGTTCGGCGACACCGCGGTGATGCAGGCGAACCCGCAGGACCCGGGCATCCCGATGGCCGAGTACTACGTGCCGGGCCTCGCCGCGGCCGGGATCCTGCTCTCGGGCGTCCAGAACCTGGGCGTCGACATCGCGGTCGAGCGCGGCGACGGCACGCTCAAGCGCCTCGCGGGGGCACCGCTGCCGGTCTTCAGCTACTTCATCGGCAAGTTCGGCCAGGTGCTCGTGACGAGCCTCGCGCAGACGGCCCTGCTGCTCCTCGTCGCGGCGACGGTGTTCTCGGTCGAGCTGCCCACCGACAGCGGGCGCTGGGCGACCTTCGCCTGGGTCTACCTGGCAGGAGTCGCGACGTCGGCCATCCTCGGCATCGCCGTCTCCGCGCTGCCCCGCTCGGGCAAGAGCGCGACCGCCGTGATCGTGCCGCCGCTGCTCGTGCTGCAGTTCATCTCGGGGTCGTACCTGTCGTTCACGACGCTGCCTGACTGGCTGCAGAACACGGCGAGCGTCTTCCCGCTCAAGTGGATCGCGCAGGGCATGCGCGCCGTGTTCCTGCCGAGCGGGTTCGAGGAGGCGGAGGTGAACGGGTCCTGGGACCTCGGCGGCGTCGCGCTGGTGCTCGGGATCTGGCTCGTCGTGGGGCTCGTCGCCTGCCGCTTCGGCTTCCGCTGGATCCGCCGCGACAGCTGAGCCGCAGGAGGCCGCGGCCGGAGGGCGCGCGTCCCCGGGATCGCGGGGCCTGCGCGCGCAGACCGCGCGGACTCAGACCGCGGTGCCGACCACGACGGGCTCGGGGTGCAGCAGCACGCCGAACTCCGCCAGGACGCGGCCCTGGACGTACCGGGCGAGCTCGGCGACCTGCTCGGCCGTCGCTCCTCCGCGGTTGGTCAGGGCAAGGGTGTGCTTGCTCGACACGGCGGCCCGCGAGCCGGGCAGGGCGAAACCGCGCGAGACGCCGGCGTGCTCGATCAGCCACGCGGCGCTGAGCTTCACCAGGCCGTCGGCGCGGGGAGGCACGGGCAGCCCGACGGGCGCTCCTGCCTCGACCGCGGCGAGCGGGGTGATGACGGGCGCCTCCGCCGTCGGCTCGACCGGCCAGCGCGGCGCCTCGGGCGGCAGGGAGTCGGCGAACGCGCTCGTGACGAGGGGGTTGGTGAAGAAGGAGCCGGCGCTCGCGGTGTCCGGGTCCTCCGGATCGAGGACCATGCCCTTGCCCGCACGCAGCGCCAGCACGGTCTCGCGCACCCGCGCGAGCGGCACGCGGTCGCCGAGCGCGACTCCGAGCGCCGACGCCAGCTGACCGTAGGCGACGGGAGTGCCGTCGCCCTCGGCGCCGACCTCCTCGAGCGCGAACTCGACGGCCAGCACCGCGCCCCGGCGGCCCTGCTTGATCACGGAGGTGCGGTAGGCGAACTGCAGCTCCTCCGCCGTCAGCCGGACGGGCTCGCGGGCGCCCTCGTCGAGGAAGTCGACCGCGACCAGCGTGTCCGACAGCTCCTGGCCGTAGGCGCCGATGTTCTGCACCGGCGACGCACCGACCGTGCCGGGGATGCCGCTGAGAGCCTCGAGGCCCGCCCAGCCGCGCTCCACGGTCGTCGCGACGAGGCCGTCCCACGACTCGCCCGCCTGGACCCGCAGGAGCACGCGCCCCGGCTCGTCGGAGGGGAGCCGCTCGACGCCGGTGGTGCGCACGCGCACGACCGTGCCCTCGACCCCGTCGTCGCCCACGAGGAGATTGGAGCCGCCGCCGAGCAGCAGCCACGGCTCGTCGTCCGACCACAGGCCGACGAGCGTCTCGACCAGCTCCGCCTCGGTGGAGGGCTCGACGAGGCGCTCGGCGGGTCCGCCGACGCGGAGGGTGGTCAGGGCGGAGAGCAGCGGCGCGGAGGTCACGCGAGTCGGACCCGTGCCTGGGCCTTGCCGAGGACGGACTGGCCCTCGACCGAGACGGCGAGGTCGACGCGGACCCAGCCCTCCTCGGCGTTCACAGCACCGATCCTGGCGACCACGTCGATGGCGGCGCCGTCGCGCGGGTCCACCACGACGGGGCGGGTGAAGCGCACCTGGTAGTCGACCACGCGTCCGGGGTCGCCGACCCAGTCGACGACGACCTGCACCGCGATGCCCATCGTGAGCATGCCGTGCGCGAGCACGCCGGGCAGGCCGACCTCGGCGGCGACGTCGTCGCGATAGTGGATGGGGTTGAAGTCGCCCGAGGCGCCCGCGTAGCGCACCAGGGTGCCGCGGTCGATCGGGAAGCGGCTCTCGGCGACGACCTGGCCGACGCTCAGCTCGGCGAGAGCGGGCAGTGCGGTGCTCATTCGTCTCCCCTGACCACGAGGGTCGAGATCGCGGTGACGACGTGCTCGCCGCTCGCGTCGACCATGCGGGACTCGGTGGTGACCATCGAGTGGGCGCCGAGCTTCTTGATGGCGGCGACCGAGAGGGTCGCGGTCAGCTCGTCGCCGGCGACGACCGGACGGGACAGCACGAAGCGCTGGTCTCCGTGCACGACGCGGCTGAAGTCGATCCCGCCGTCGGGCTCGGCGAGCAGCTGCTGGAGCGTGAACTCCTGCACGACGACGGCGAAGGTGGGCGGAGCGACGAGGTCGGGGTGCCCGGCGGCGCGGGCGGCCTCGACGTCGTGGTGCAGGGGGGAGGTCGCGGAGACGGCGCGGGCGAACTCGCGCACCTTCTCGCGACCCACCTGATAGGGCTCCGTGGGCGCGAAGACGCGCCCGACGAGTTCGGGGTTCACTGGCACCCGGCCATACTAGGCGCTGCCGTCGCGGGGCCCTCGGGGCTCCGGAGGCGCCGCCTGTGGCCACCCGGGTATGACCACCGGGAATTTCCCATCCCTGTATGGCTGACCCGCGGCCGAACTTCTCCGAAGCTGGCGGGCATGTCGACACCCACTCCCGAGCGCGACTGGGCGACCTACGCCCGCGAGCTCGGCACCAACATGCACCGGGCCCGCATCGCCAAGGGCGCCAGCCAGGAGCGGATCGCCCACGCGGCCGGGCTCGCGGGCTACACCTACCAGAAGTTCGAGAAGGGCGAGTCGAAGCCCGGCTCGCCCGCGAACCCCACGCTGCACACCCTCCTCGCGCTCTGCGAGGCGCTCGAGATCGAGCTGACGGACCTCCTGCCGCCCGACCCGCCGCGCACCTCACGAGGCGCCGAGTAGCCGGAGCACCGCGCCGGCCAGCCGCGACCCCGAGCTGAGATCGAGGTCGACCTCGCCGAGCCCGTCGGCCTCCAGGCGGAGCCTGTCCTCCCCCGACTCCCCCGGGCGGCACAGGGAGACGTGCACCGTCGCGCCCGCGGCTCCGTCTCCACGCGCCCAGAGCACCACCGGGACCGAGCTCGCCGCGGAGCGGTGCAGCCGCTCCGCCGCTGCGACCAGCTCGTCGTGCTCACCCGCGCACCAGCGCGGGCACCCCTCGTCGTTCCTGCCGTCCATCCGCTCCTCCACGTTCCGCACCCCTCGGTCGAGGAGACCAGCCCACCAGGCGGTACCGACACCGAGGGCCCGCCGCGCCCCGATCCCGACCGGGGTGTGGACAGGAGACGGTCGTCCGCCCGTTGTGGAGGAGCGAGGACCAGGGTCCCATACGCAGGTGGTGCCGCCAGGGGTCCGGCACGAAGCACCGGCGCGGTGTCAGCGGTGGACGATCAGCCAGGTCGCGATCGCCGTGGTCGAGCCCGTGTTGACCATGCGGTGCGGCCGCTCGCACGGGAACGTGATGGCGTCGCCCGGCCCGAGGACGACCGACTCGTCCTCGAACTCGACCGTCAGCTCTCCGAGCGTCACCGTCCCCATCTCGAACCCGTCGTGGCGGAGCAGCTGCCGGTGCGCCGTCGAGGTCGAGCCCGGCGGGTAGGTCGACTCGAAGAAGTCGACGGCGTCCAGCGGACGCGGCGCCAGACGGCGGAACAGCACTCCGCCCTCGAGCGCCACGGGCGCCGACTCGCGCGCCCGGACGACCGCGGTCTCGACCGGCGCCGACGCGCCCTGGTCGAACACGGCGGACAGCGGGACCCCCAGCGCGTCCACGAGGGCGATCAGCCGGCCGACCGAGGGCTGCATGGCTCCGCGCTCGATCTGCGAGACGGCGCTCACGGAGATGCCGAGTCGCCCGGCGAGTGCCTTCAGCGACAGGCCCGCCGAGAGCCGCAGCTCCCGCAGCCGGGCGCCGAGTCCGGCCCCGTCCGCGATCGCCCGGGCGGCCGCCTCGTCGGGCGCGGTGTCGTCGGAGGGCATGGCCCGTCCCCTCTCGCGGATCGTCACACAGCCGTAACGGAGCCGAAACGAGCGGCGGCCTCCCGACTCGTAGCGTGGCCCGAGTGAAGTGATGACTTCACTCGGAACGCTCTCCGCGACGCCCCGCCTCCTCGGCCGGACGTCCCGACCACCCTGACACATCCGCTCCGTGCCGCTCTGCGCACGACCGCCCGAGAGGTGGATCCACCCATGTCCGACCGAGTCACCGCACCCCGAGTCACCGCTCCTCCCGTCGATCCGGATCCCGCCGCCGCGGCGAGCGCCGGCTACGACGACCGCCTCTCCAACGAGGACCTCGCCCCGCTCCGGAAGCAGCGCTGGTCGAGCTACAACATCTTCGCGTTCTGGATGTCGGACGTGCACAGCGTCGGCGGGTACGTGACCGCGGGCTCGCTCTTCGCGCTGGGCCTGGCCGGCTGGCAGGTGCTCGTCGCCCTGGTGGTGGGCATCGTGATCGTGCAGGTCTTCTGCAACCTCGTCGCCAAGCCCAGCCAGGTCACCGGCGTGCCCTACCCCGTCATCAACCGGGCGATCTTCGGCATCCGCGGCGCGAACATCCCGGCGATCATCCGCGGACTGATCGCGATCGCCTGGTACGGCGTGCAGACCTACCTGGCGGCGCAGTCGCTGAACATCGTCTTCCTCAAGTTCTTCCCGGGCATGGCCGCCCTGAACACGCCCGAGGCGTCGTTCCTCGGCCTCTCGGCCCTGGGCTACCTCTCCTACGCGATCCTCTGGGTCGCGCAGGCCGCGCTGTTCTGGCGGGGCATGGAGTCGATCCGCCGCTTCATCGACTGGGCGGGACCGGCGGTCTACGTGGTGATGCTCGTGCTGGCCGTCTACCTGGTGTCGCAGGCGGGCTGGGAGAACATCTCGCTCACCCTCGGCTCCGGCGAGCCGCTCGACCTCGCCGCCGCGGTGCCGGTGATGATCTCGGCCGTCGCCCTGGTCGTCTCCTACTTCTCGGGCCCGATGCTCAACTTCGGCGACTTCTCCCGGTACGCCCGCAGCTACGGCGCCGTGAAGCGCGGCAACCTGCTCGGCCTCCCGATCAACTTCCTCTTCTTCTCCCTCCTCACCGTGATCACCGCCTCGGCGACCGTGCCGGTCTTCGGCGAGCTGATCACCGACCCGATCGAGACCGTCGAGCGGATCGACACCTGGTTCGCCGTGCTGCTCGGCGGGCTCACCTTCGTCATCGCGACGATCGGCATCAACATCGTCGCCAACTTCATCTCCCCCGCGTTCGACTTCTCCAACGTCAACCCGAAGAAGATCAGCTGGCGGATGGGCGGCATGATCGCCGCCGTCGGCTCGGTGCTGCTCACCCCGTGGAACTGGTACTCGAACGACACCGCCATCCACTACACGCTCGGCATCCTCGGCGCGCTGATCGGACCGCTGTTCGGCGTCCTCATCGCGGGCTACTACCTGATCAGCCGCCAGCGCGTCTGGGTGGACGACCTCTACACGATGAGCGACAAGGGCCGCTACTGGTTCTCGCGCGGCTTCAACCCCAACGCCGTCTGGGCGACCGTGATCGGCGGAGTCCCCTCCGTCGCCTCGGTGCTCGTGCCGCGCTGGATCGCGGAGGCGGGAGGCGCGGAGTTCACCTGGCTCGGCGACTACAGCTGGTTCCTCGGCTGCGGGCTCGGGTTCGTCGCGATGGCCGTGCTCGAGCGGCGCGCGCCGCGGATCGGGCGCCTCGACGAGGACCTCGAGCACGTCAGCGACGGCTCGACCGTCTGATCCGGCCGGCACGGAGGAGGGATCCGCCCCGGCCGCTCCGCATCCCGCGGGCCGGCGGCCGGGCGGGTCCCTCCCCCTCCCGGCACCCGAACCGAGGAACCACCATGCGCATCACCGTCGTCAACCCGAACACCAGCACCGCGATGACCGCGGCGATCGGCGCGGCCGCCCGCTCCGTCGCCTCGCTCGGCACCGAGATCACGGCCGTCACCCCGCCGATGGGTCCGGCGTCGATCGAGAGCCACTACGACGAGGCGCTCGCCGTGCCCGGCGTCCTGCACGAGATCGCCCGGGCGGAGGCGGCCGGCAGCGACGGCGCGGTCATCGCGTGCTTCGGCGACCCGGGTGTCGACGCCGCGCGCGAGATCGCGAGCGGCCCGGTCGTGGGGATCGCCGAGGCCGCCATGCACATGGCCGCGCTCGTCGGCCGGGGCTTCAGCGTGGTCACCACGCTCTCGCGCACGAGCGGCCGCGCCTGGGACATCGCCCGCCGCGCCGGGTTCGGCGACGCCTGCCGCCAGGTGCGTGCCTGCGACATCCCGGTGCTCGAGCTCGACGACCCCCGCTCCGACGCCCGCCGCGCGATCCTGGCGGAGTGCGCCGAGGCGCTGGCCGTCGACGGGTCCGACTCGATCGTGCTGGGCTGCGCGGGCATGGCCGACCTGTGCCGCGACCTCTCGCGGGACCTGGGCGTGCCCGTGATCGACGGCGTCGCCTCGGCGGTGCGCCTGGTGGAGGGGCTCGTCGCGATGGGCGTCAGCACCTCGCGACGCGACGAGTACGCGGCGCCGCGGACGAAGGCGATGGCGGGGCTGCTCGCTCCGTTCGAGCGGGTCTGAGGCTCCGCACCCCGGGCGGCCGGGTGTTCTGCCGGACCGCCGGCCCGGCCCCACCTGCGAGGATCGGGGGATGAGCGTCCTCCGCGATCTCGGCCTCGGTGCCCGGCTCTTCCTCCGCGGCTTCCGCACCTGGGTCCGCTCGCCGCGGGCGATGCTCCTCGGCGCGATCCCGCCCCTGATCGTCGGCCTGGTCTTCGTCGGCGTGCTGGTCCTGGTGCTCACGCGGGTGCAGGACGCGGTGACCGCGCTCACCCCGTTCGCCGGCGGCTGGGACGAGGGCACGGCCGCCACCGTCCGCCTGGTGCTCTCGATCGCGGTGGTCGGCGCCGTGCTCGCCCTCGGCGTGGTCCTCTTCGCCGCGGTGACCCTGCTGGTCGGCGACCCCTTCTACGAGCGGATCTGGCGGCGGGTCGAGGACGACCTCGGCGGCGTGCCCGACGAGCGCGAGAGCACCTTCTGGCAGGGGGTCGGCCGCGGCCTCCGCGACTCCGCCGTGCTGGTCGCCACCTCCCTCGGGATCGGCGTGGTCCTGGTGCTGCTGGGCCTGGTGCCGCTGGTCGGCTCGATCGTCGGCCTCGTCGCGGGCGCCCTGGTCGGCGGGAGGGCCCTCGCGCTCGAGCTGACCGGGTTCGCGGGCGACGCCCGGGGGCTCTCCCTCCGCGACCGCCGCCGCCTCCTCGGCGAGCACCGCGCGGTCTCGCTCGGCTTCGGCATCGCCGTCTACCTGGCGTTCCTCGTCCCCGGGGGCGCGGTCGTCGCCACCCCCGCCGCGACGGCCGGCGCGACCCTCCTGCTCCGGACCCTGCGGGGCGAGCCGACCGAGCGGCCGGCCGCCTGACACCGCTTGGCCGCCGCCCGGCTCTCCCCTAGACTCGCCGCGTGCGCACGTCGATCCGAAGCCCCTGGTGGCCCGCCTCCTAGGCGGACCGACGCGCAGACCCCTCGCACGCGACCGCCTCCTCCGGGCGGTCGTTCTGCATGTCAGGGCCCGGGTGGGGCACGACCCGATACAAGGACCACGATGACCTCGCTCCTCTCCCGCATCCTCGCCTCCGACGGGACGCTGCCGTTCGCGGTGGTCCTCCGCCAGGGCCGCGACGCCGTCGACGTGTTCACGGGCGACGTGCTCGACGTCGAGGGCCTGGCCGACATCCCGCTCGACGGCGACGACGTGCTGACCCTCGTGCCCTACCGGCAGGTGCGCGAGCGCGGCTTCGCGGCGAAGGACGACGGAGCCCCGCTGCGCAACCTCGTGGTGCGCGAGCGCGAGAGCGTCCCCCTGGCCGAGGTGCTGCGGCTCCTGCCCGAGCGGGAGATCCCGGTCGAGGAGCGCGGCTTCGACGTGCCGGACGACGAGTACGCCGACATCGTCCGCCGGGTGATCGAGGACGAGATCGGCCGCGGCGAGGGCGCCAACTTCGTCATCAACCGCGCCTTCGTCGCGCAGACCGACGCGCCGCCCGTCGAGGCGGTCCTGGCCTGGTTCCGCCGCCTGCTCACCGACGAGTCCGGCGCGTACTGGACCTTCGCGATCCACACCCCCGGCGTCGACGGCGCGCAGACGGTCACCGCCGTCGGCGCGACCCCCGAGCGCCACGTCTCGGTGCGCGACGGCGTCGCCATGATGAACCCGATCAGCGGCACCTTCCGCCACCCCGCGGCCGGACCCACCGGGGAGGAGGTGCTCGCGTTCCTCGCCGACGTCAAGGAGAGCGAGGAGCTCTTCATGGTCGTGGACGAGGAGATGAAGATGATGAGCGCGGTCTGCCCGGACGGCGGCCGCATCCTCGGGCCGTTCCTCAAGCAGATGTCGCGACTCAGCCACACCGAGTACCTGCTCGAGGGCCGCACCGGACTCGACGTGCGCGAGGTCCTGCGGCTGACGATGTTCGCGCCCACGGTCACCGGCTCGCCGATGGAGAACGCGTGCGCCGTGATCGCCGAGTACGAGAAGGAGCCGCGCGGCTACTACTCCGGCGTGCTCGCCCTCTTCGAGCCGGAGGAGCACGGCTACACGGTCGACGCCCCCATCCTCATCCGCACCGCATACCTCCGCGCGGACGGCCGCCTCACCGTGCCGGCCGGCGCGACGCTCGTGCGCCACTCCACCCCCGAGGGCGAGGTCGCCGAGACGCGGGCGAAGGCGTCGGGCGTCCTCTCCGCCCTGGGCCTGCTGCCCCACCGCGAGGTGCCGCCGGCCATCGACCTGAACGCGCAGCCGGGCGTGCAGGAGGCGCTCGAGGCGCGCAACGAGCGGCTCGCCTCGTTCTGGCTCCGACCCCAGGCGCCCGAGCACATCGCCGGCCTAGCCGGGCACACCGCGCTGATCGTCGACAACGAGGACCAGTTCACGACGATGCTCGCCCACCAGCTGCGCCACCTCGGGATGGACGCCCGGGTCGAGCGCTGGTCGGAGGTCGCCGACGTGCTGAGCGACGACCTCGTCGTCTTCGGCCCCGGCCCGGGCGACCCCCGCGACGACTCCGACCCGCGGATCGCGCACCTGCGCTCGCTGATGACCGCGCGGCTCGAGGCGGAGCGGCCGATGCTCGCCGTCTGCCTCAGCCACCAGATGCTGTCGCTGCTGGCGGGCCTCCCGGTCGAGCCGCTTCCCGCGCCCCGCCAGGGCGTGCGCCTGGCGGTGGACGTGTTCGGCGAGGACGCCGCGATCGGCTTCTACAACACCTTCTCCTCCGTCGCCCCCGGCGTCGCGCGCACGCCCCGGCTGGGGCTCGAGGTCTCGGTCGACCCGGAGACGGGAGTGGTCAACGCCCTCCGCGGCGAGCACGTCGCGTCGGTGCAGGGGCACCTGGAGTCGGTGCTCTCCTCCGACGGCCTGCGCACCCTGGAGCGGCTGGTCCGCACCGCGACCGCCCAGCCCGCGCGCGCATGAGCGGCCTGCGGCTGATCGCGTCGCCCGCCTACCCGGCCGAGCTGCAGGAGGCGGTGGCCGCCGCCGTGCGCGCGGCGGCGGAGGCGGCGCGCGGCTGGTACGGGCGCGGCGACAAGATCGCGGCGGACGAGGCGTCGGTCGCGGCGATGCGCGCCGTGCTGGCCGACGCTCCGTTCGACGGCGTCGTCGTGATCGGCGAGGGCGAGAAGGACGAGGCCCCGATGCTCGCGAACGGCGAGCGCCTCGGCCGCGACTCCGCACCCTCCTGCGACGTGGCGGTCGATCCGCTCGACGGGACCCGGCTCACGGCGGAGGGGCTCCCCGGCTCGGTGAGCGTGATCGCGCTGGCCCCGCGAGGCACGCTGTTCGACCCGCGCGACGTCTTCTACATGGACAAGCTGGTCTGCTCGGGAGCGGGCCGGGGCGCCGTCTCGCTCGACCTCCCTCCCGCCGAGAACGCCGCACGGCTGGCGGCGGCGCTCGGGAAGCCCGTCGCGGAGCTGGTCGTCGTCGTGCTCGACAAGCCGCGTCACTCCGGGCTCATCAAGGCTCTGCGCGCGGCCGGGGTCGCGCTCGAGCTGCGCGGCGAGGGCGACGTGTCGGTCGCGATCGAGGCGGCCGATCCCGCGGGCCGCGTCGACCTCGTCCTCGGCATCGGCGGAACCCCGGAGGGAGTGGTCGCCGCGTGCGCCGTCCGCGCCCTCGGCGGGGTCATGGAGGGGCGCCTCGCCCCCCGGACCGCACCGGAGCGCGCCAACGCCCTGGCCGCCGGCCACGACCTCGACCGCCTGCTGACCCTGCAGGATCTGGTCTCCTCGGACGACGTGCTCTTCGCGGGCTGCGCGGTCTGAGACCTCGCCCGGCAGAGGGCGCGGCCCGCCCCGCTCCGGAGCCGGAGCGGGGGTGACGGATGTCACGGCACCTCGGTGACAGAGGAGCGAGGCACTGCGGCGACCCTCTCGACAGGCTGAGGGCATGACCTCGACCGACCTCGCCGTGCAGGCGACCGCCCTCACCAAGAGCTTCGGCTCCGTCGCCGCCGTCGCCGGAGTGGACCTCACCGTCCGGCCCGGCGAGATCGTCGCCTTCCTCGGTCCCAACGGCGCGGGCAAGACCACGACCCTCGACATGCTCCTGGGCCTCTCGGCCCCTGACACCGGCGAGGTCACGGTGTTCGGACGCTCGCCGCGCACGGCGATCGCGCACGGGCTCGTCTCGGCCGTCCTGCAGACCGGCGGCCTGCTGAAGGACCTCAGCGTCCACGAGACACTGGAGCTGACCGCGAGCCTCTTCGCGGACACCCGGCCGATCGACGAGGTGCTGGAGCGCGCGGGGATCGCCGACCTCGCCTCCCGCCGCGTGGGACTGTGCTCCGGCGGTCAGCAGCAGCGGCTCCGGTTCGCGATGGCGCTGCTGTCGGACCCCGGCCTGCTCCTGCTCGACGAGCCGACCACCGGCATGGACGTCGAGGGGCGCCGCGCGTTCTGGCAGGCCATCCGCACCGACGCGGCGCGCGGGCGCACCGTCCTCTTCGCCACGCACTACCTCGAGGAGGCGGACGAGTACGCCGACCGCATCGTCCTGATGAGCCGAGGCCGGATCGTCGCCGACGGGACCACGAGCAGCATCAAGAACCTCGTCTCCGGCCGGATCGTCCACGCGACCCTGCCCGGCGCCGACCTCGCCGCCCTCGCCGCGCTCCCCCGGGTCTCCAGCGTCGAGGCCCAGGGCGACCGGATCACGGTGCACACCGACGACTCCGACGCCCTCGCCCGCCACCTGCTCACCCGCACCGGTGCCCGCGACGTCGAGATCACCGCCCAGAACCTCGAGAGCGTCTTCCTCGCCCTCACCTCCGAAGGAGCCTCCGCATGACCGCAACGACCCCCGCCGCCGACCGCGTCCGCCTCGACCGCCGCTCGCCGGCGCTCGGCGGCTTCACCACGACCTACCTGCGCATCGAGATCCTGCGGCGGCTGCGGAACCGGCGGACCCTCTTCTTCACCCTCCTCTTCCCGGTCCTGATGTTCTTCATCGTCGGGTACCCGCTCCGCGACGAGCCGCTGACCGCGACTCCGATCGCGGCGGGCGGCGTCTCGATCGCGGCCTTCATCATGGTGTCGATGGCGATGTACGGAGCGATGATGTCGGCCACGCAGACCGGGGCGGCCGTCGCCGTGGAGCGCGCGCAGGGCTGGAGCCGGCAGCTGCGGCTCACCCCGCTGAACCCCGTGGTCAACGTTCTGATCAAGATGATCGCCGGGATGGCGCTGGGCCTGCTCGCCGTCGTCGCCACCTATGCGGTCGGCGCCGCCAGCGGCATCGAGCTCTCGGCGGTGCAGTGGGTCGCGACCGGACTGACGGGCTGGCTGCTCGCGAGCGCCGTCTTCACGACGCTCGGCCTCATGGTGGGCTACATGGTGCCGGGCGAGAATGCGGCACAGATCACGAGCCTGGTCATCGTGGTCCTCGCGTTCCTGGGCGGCCTCTTCTACCCGGTGAGCAGCATGCCCGGATTCCTGCAGAGCATCGCCGCCCTGACGCCGGTCTACGGGATCAGCGAGCTCGCGCGAGCGCCGCTGACCGGCGAGGGGTTCGACCTCGGCGCTCTGGTCGACGCACTCGTGTGGCTCGGTCTGCTCCTCGGCGGGACGGTGTTCTTCTTCCGCCGCGACACGAAGCGGGTGTGACGGATGCGCCACCGCGGTCGGCTCCGTCCTAGGGTGAGCGCGTGAGCAGCACCACCGCCTCCGGGCACGGCGAGACAGGGTGGCCGATCCGCCCGGCCGCGGCGGGCGCCGACCCGGGAGCGACCCTGCGCACGGCTCTCTGGACCCCGCGTGCGCTGCGCTGGTACGCGGGAGCGGTCTTCTCGCTCTTCTGGGTGTACTCGACCGTGCCGTCGGTCCTCGACGATCCGGAGTGGCCCCGCCGCGTCGTCGGCGTCGCCCTCATCGCCGCTTTCAGCGCCGGATTCCTCGTCGCACCGCCGCTCGCCTGGACCCTCGCGACGCGGGGCCGGCTGCTGATCTGCCTCGGACTGCTCGCCTTCTCCTTCACCCTCCTCCCCTGGCTCGGGCGGGACGTGACGGGGCTCTGGACCTACGTCGGAGTCCTGGTCGGCATGTGCGTGTTCACCTGGCGCCTCACGGCCACCCTGATCGGAGCCCTCGCCTCCGCGACGCTCGCCGTCCGCCTCGAGAGCGACGGCGTCACCGAGACCGCCTTCGTGGTGCCGGTGATCATCCTCTCCATCTCCCTGATGATGGCCACCTTCGCGCGCACGATCGCCACCGTCAACCAGCTCCGCGACACCCGCGCCGAGCTGGAGGTCCTGACGGCCGAGCGCGAGCGGAGCCGGGTCGCCCGCGACATCCACGACATCCTGGGCCATTCGCTGACGGTGATCACCGTGAAGTCGGAGCTGGCCGGGCGCCTCCTCGACGCCGACCCGGAGCGGGCGCGGGCCGAGATCGCGGACGTGGAGTCGCTCGCGCGGGGCGCTCTCGCCGACGTCCGCGCGACCGTGTCCGGCTTCCGGGCCACGACCGCGAGCGGAGCGCTGGCCGCCGCGCGCGGCGCTCTCGCCGCGGCGGGGATCTCCGCCGACCTGCCCTCCTCCACCGACACCGTGCTCCCGCAGCATCGCGAGCTGGTGGGGTGGGTGATCCGCGAAGGAGCGACGAACGTCGTCCGCCATTCGAGCGCCTCGCGCTGCCGGATCCGTCTCACCGCCTGCGAGGTCGAGATCGCGGACGACGGAGTGGGTCCGCAGCCGGGAGCAGCGGGTTCGACCGGACTGGCCGGGCTCCGCGAGCGGGTCGAGGCAGCGGGCGGCCGGCTCTCGGTCGGGACGAGCGAGCTCGGGGGCTTCCGCCTGGCGGCTACCCTCCCCGGAGGCGGACGGTGAGCGCTCTGCGCCTCCTGATCGCCGACGACCAGGCGCTGGTGCGGGGCGCACTCGCCGCCCTGCTCTCGCTGGAGTCCGACATCGACGTGGTGGCGGAGGTCGGCCGCGGGGACGAGGTGGTCGCCGCGGCGCTCGCCTCGACGCCGGACGTCGCGCTGCTGGACATCGAGATGCCGGGGCTGGACGGGATCGCCGCCGCCGCGCTCCTCCGCGAGGCGCTGCCGGCCTGCCGCGTGCTGATCGTGACGACCTTCGGCCGTCCCGGCTACCTCAGCCGCGCGATGCAGGCGGGGGCGTCGGGCTTCGTGGTCAAGGACACGCCCTCGGCTCAGCTGGCGGACGCCGTGCGGAGGGTCGGTCAGGGGCTGCGCGTGGTCGATCCCGCGCTCGCTGCGGAGTCGCTGGCGCAGGGAGGCACGCCCCTGACCGAGCGGGAGGCCGACGTGCTCGCCGCCGCGCGCTCCGGAGGCTCGATCGCCGATCTCGCCCGGATGCTGCACCTCTCGCCGGGGACCGTGCGGAACCACCTCTCGGCGGTGATCGGCAAGACGGGCGCCCGCAACCGGGCCGACGCCCTCCGGATCGCGGAGCGCAACGGCTGGCTCTGAGAGTCCGGCCCGGCGGCACGATCACGGCGCTCCGCTCCGGAGCCGACCGCAGCGGAGCGCGACAGGAACGCCGAAGGCCCCGGCTCGACGCGCGAACCGGGGCCTTCTCGCTGTAGCGGGAGCGGGACTTGAACCCGCGACACCACGATTATGAGCCGTGTGCTCTAACCACCTGAGCTACCCCGCCGCGCGTTCTTCGCAGGTCTGGCCTGCGGGGAACGGAGCCCCCTGTGGGAATCGGACCCACTACCTCTTCCTTACCAAGGAAGTGCTCTACCAATGAGCTAAGGGGGCGCACCTGCGGGTCTGACAGCCCCTCTCGGGGCGTGCCCGCGATTTGGCACCGTTAGACGATAGCACCTCCGCGGAGCGTCGATGACCGCGGGGGACGCGCCCCCGCGGCCGCCCGTCTGCGGCTACGCCCGGCTCGCCTCGTCGAGCGCGGCGAGCTCCTCGGCGCTCAGCTCGAGGGAGGCCGAGGCGATCAGCGCCGGCAGCTGCTCCATCACGCGGGCGCTGGCGATCGGCGCGACCACTCCGGGCTGCGAGCGGAGCCACGCGAGCGCCACCGTCGCCACCTCGGCGCCGTGCGCCTCCGCCGCCGCATCGAGCGCCGCCAGCACCCGGCGGCCGCGGCCGTCGAGGTAGCGGGAGGCGCCGTCGGCGCGCGGACCCTCGGGCGTCGATCCGTCGCGGTACTTGCCGGTCAGGAATCCCGACGCCAGGGCGGAGTAGGGGACGACGGCCAGCCCCGCCTCGCGGGCGAGGGGCAGCAGGTCGGCCTCGATCCCGCGCTCCACGAGGTTGTAGTGCGGCTGCAGCGCGACGGGCGCGTGCAGGCCCTCCTCGCCCGCGATGCGCAGCCACTCCGCGACGCGCTCGGCGCTGAAGTTCGACACTCCGATCGCGCGGACCAGGCCCTGGTCCACGAGCTCCGAGAACACGGCGGCGATGTCGGCCATCGGCACGGCCTCGTCGTCGAAGTGGGCGTAGTAGAGGTCGATCCGGTCGGTCGCAAGCCGCTCGAGGGAGGCGCGGGCGGCCGCGCGCACGGTGTCGGGCGCGAGGCCGGTGAACTGCGGGTGGCGGCCCGCCTTCGTCGCGATCACCACGTCGTCCCGGTCCCCCGAGCGCTGCGCGAGCCACTCGCCGATGATCGTCTCGGACTCGCCGCCCGTGTTGCCCGGGACCCAGGCGGAGTAGGCGTCGGCGGTGTCGATGAAGTCGCCGCCCGCGGCCGTGTAGCCGTCGAGGACGTCGAAGGAGGTCTGCCGCCCCGCGGTCCAGCCGAAGACGTTGCCGCCGAGCGAGAGCGGGAAGACGTCGATGCCGGAGTCGCCGAGCGGCGAGCGGGTGACGGAGGAGGATGCTGCGCTGTCGATGGTCATCTCCCGATTCAAGACCCGCTCCCCGCCGTGATCGATCCCCCTCACGCGCATGCGCGGCAAGGACTCAGGCTCTCAGCGCCGCGGGTAGTCGGCGTAGGCGAAGCGCGTCGAGTCCGGCGCCCAGCCGGAGACGTTGATCGTCCCCTGCCCGCCGTGGAGGCGCTCCAGCACGCGGCCGGGCTCGAGCGTCGCGCGCCCGGGGAGGTCGAGCAGCCGCAGCTCGACGTCGACGTTCTCGGGGTGCCCGGCCGTCCCTTCCGGATAGGCGAGGTAGAGCAGGTGCGCGCCGTCGGGCGACTCGTGCGGGAACCAGTCGACCGTGTCCGACTCGACCAGGCGGGAGAGCGCGGAGCCGTCGAGGCCGATGCGGAACAGCTGCGCCCCGCCTCCGGCCCGCTCGGAGTTGAAGACGAGGGTGCGGCCGTCGGCCGAGACGTCGACGCCGTCGTCGGCCGGCTCGTCGTCGGTCAGGGCGGTGAGCGCGCCTCCTCCGACCGGCATCGTGTAGACATCGGTCCGCCACCGCCCGGAGGCGTCGCCGCCGCCGATCAGCGCGAGGGTCGCGCCGTCGGGCGAGACGCCGTGCAGGTAGTGCTTGAAGCGCGCGCCCTCGCGCTCGGCGGTCAGGCGGCGGGCGGGGGCGGAGCTGTCGAGCTCGACCGCGTACAGGTGCCCGTCGCGCGCCGAGACGTAGGCGAGCCCGCCGGACGGGGCGAGCACGTGGTCGTTGTTGAGCTCGGCCGGCACCCCGTCGAGCGGGATCGGCTCGAGCACGGGCGTCCCCTGGAGCGGCAGTCGGAAGAGGCCGCCGTCGCCGTTCACGATCAGGGCGGAGCCGTCCGGAGTCCAGTTCGGCGCCTCCACGAGGAGGGAGTCGGACTCGAAGACGGTCGTCGACTCCCCCGTCGCGAGGTCGTGGACGCGGAGTCGGCAGAGCTGGTCGGGGAGGAGCGAGCGGGCCATGCTCCCCACGGTAGGGCCCTGGCGGATCACGACGGGGCCGTCAAGCCTCTGCGCACTCAGGTTCCGCGGGAGGGCGCTCCGATATTCTTGACCGACTTATGCGCTGGGTACACCTTGGGAGGAACATGTGATGCTCCTCATCCTCGTGATCTCGTTCGCGATCGCCGTGGTGACCCCCTGGCTGGTGGACCGGTTCGGGCCGAAGACGTTCTACGCGCTGGCGCTGATCCCGGCCGCGAGCTTCGTCGCCACCGCGACCGCCCTGCCGACGATCCTCGACGGCGGCGAGATCCGCGAGTCCGTGCCGTGGATCCCCGCGCTCGACATCGCCCTCTCCTTCCGCCTGGACGCGCTCTCGATCGTCCTCGCCCTCGTGGTCAGCGGAGTCGGCGCCCTGGTCCTCGCCTACTGCGCGACGTACTTCAGCCGCGACGAGCCCTCGCTGGGCCGGTTCGCAGCGCTCCTGTCCGCGTTCGCCGGAGTGATGTACGGGCTGGTCACGGCCGACGACGTGATCATCCTCTTCGTCTTCTGGGAGGCGACGAGCGTCCTCTCCTACCTCCTCATCGGCCACTACAGCGGGCGCAAGGAGAGCCGGGGTGCCGGGCTCCAGGCGCTCCTGGTCACGACTCTCGGCGGGCTGGCGATGCTGGTCGGGATCATCGTCCTGATCGTGCAGGCCGGTACCACCAGCCTCTCCGGGATCGTCGCCGCCGCCCCCTCCGGCCCGATCGTGTCGACGGCGCTGGTGCTCGTACTGCTCGGCGCGTTCTCGAAGTCCGCCCTGGTGCCGTTCCACTTCTGGCTGCCGGCCGCGATGGCCGCTCCCACGCCGGTCAGCGCCTACCTGCACGCCGCCGCGATGGTGAAGGCGGGCATCTACCTCGTCGCGCGCCTCGCGCCGGGCTTCGCCGACGACTCCGTCTGGCTGCCCGTGGTGGTGAGCGTCGGAGTCTGGACCATGCTCGTCGGCGGCTGGCGCTCGCTCCGGCAGTACGACCTCAAGCTCGTGCTGGCCTACGGCACCGTCAGCCAGCTCGGCTTCCTGACCGTCGCCGTCGGCTTCGGCTCGCGCGACGCCGCGCTGGCCGGACTGACCCTGCTCGTCGCCCACGCCCTCTTCAAGGCGCTGCTCTTCCTCACCGTCGGCATCGTCGACCACCGCGCCGGCACGCGCGACCTCCGCAAGCTCAGCGGCCTGGGACGGCAGGCGCCGGTGCTCGCGGGCGCCGCCCTCGTCGGCGTGCTGTCGATGGCGGGCATCCCGCCGCTGCTGGGCTTCGTCGCCAAGGAGGCCGTGTTCACGAGCCTGATCTCGGCGATCGAGCAGGGCTCGTTCTGGGCCTGGGTCGCGCTGGTCGGCCTCGTCCTCGGCTCGATCCTCACCGTGGCCTACTCCGCGCGCTTCTTCTGGGGCGCCTTCGCCCGGAAGAAGGGGCTCGAGGACACGCACCTGCACGCCGAGCCGTGGACCTTCACCGCCGCCCCGGTGCTGCTGGCCGCCGCCAGCGTGATCGGCGGGATCGCCGCCTCCGTGCTCGACCCGCTCGTCGCCGTCTACGCGGACACCCTCCCCTACGCCGCCCCGGACGCCGACCCGGAGCTCGCCGCCGCCGCGGAGGCCTCCGACCACGGCGGCTACCACCTCGCGCTCTGGCACGGCTTCGAGCCCGCGCTGGCACTCAGCGCCCTCGTGATCGCCGTCGGACTCCTGCTCTTCGCCAAGCGCGTCGCCGTCGCGCGCGCCCAGTCGATGCTGCCCAACCGGATCGACTCCGCCGAGGGCTACTGGGCCACCGTCCGCTGGCTCGACCGTGTCGCCAGCACGGTCACCGAGTCCGTCCAGCGCGGCTCGCTCCCCCGCTACCTGACGGTGATCTTCGCGGTCTTCGTCCTCGGCGTCGGCGGTGCGGCCGCCCTCAACCGCACCTGGCCGGGCGATCTCGTCTTCTGGGACAGCCCGGGCCAGCTCGCGGTCGCGGCCGTGATGATCCTCGCGGCGGTGCTGTGCGCGATCGCCCGCAACCGCGTCGCCGCCGTGCTGCTGGCCGGCGCCACCGGCTACGGGATGGTGGCCCTCTTCGCCCTGCAGGGTGCACCAGACCTCGCCCTCACCCAGGCGCTCATCGAGACGGTGACCCTCGTGGTCTTCGTCCTGGTGCTGCGCCGCCTCCCGACCCGCATCGCCGCGAAGCACCAGCCGATGCGCAAGCGCCTGCGCGCCGTCATCGGCATCGCGGTCGGAGCGGTCATGGCCCTCGCCGCCACCATCGCCCTCGGCGCCCGGACCGCGACGCCGATCTCGGCCGAGCTGCCCCGCCTCGCCTACGAGGAGGGCAAGGGCCGCAACATCGTCAACGTCCTGCTCGTCGACATCCGCGCCTGGGACACGATGGGCGAGATCTCGGTCCTCGTCGTGGTCGCCACCGGCGTCGCGAGCCTGATCTTCCTCTCCAGCCGGGCCGGAGGCGCTCCCCGCCTCGAGTCGCAGAGCGCCGACGACCGGCGCGAGCGCGCGATGGACCTGACCACCTCCTCCGCCGACGCCGAGCGCGACGGCGACCGCGGCTCCTGGCTCGTCGCCGGGCGCACGCTCCGGCCGGAGAACCGCTCGATCGTGCTCGAGGTGCTGGTGCGCCTGCTCTTCCACCCCGCGATGATCGTGTCGGTCTACCTGCTCTTCACCGGACACAACACCCCGGGCGGAGGCTTCGCGGGCGGCCTGCTCGCCGGTCTCGCCCTCGTCGCGCGCTACCTCGCCGGCGGCCGCTTCGAGCTCGGCGAGGCCGCGCCGATCGACGCGGGCAAGGTCCTCGGACTCGGCCTCTTCTTCGCCGTCGGCACGGCCGTCTCCTCCCTCGCCTTCGGCCTCGAGGTCCTCGAGTCGAGCTGGCTCGACCTCGAGGTGCCGGTGCTGGGCGAGCTCCACCTGGGCACGTCCACCCTCTTCGACATCGGGGTGTACCTGATCGTGATCGGCCTCGCCCTCGACATCCTCCGCAGCCTCGGCGGCGAGGTCGACCGCCACGGCGAGGAGGCCGAGCAGGGCTCCCCCTCGGGCGACGGCGTCACGCACTCGACGGACAGCACCCCCGGCCCCGGCCAGGGCACGGTCGACGGGCTCGAGACCTCGCTCCCCACCGGCTCCACGGTCGTCGGCGGACCGGGCAGGGGGGACGGCGCATGAGCATCACCCTCGTCCTCGTCGTCGTGATGGCGGTGATGTACGCGGCGGGCGTCTACCAGATGCTCGAGCGCAGCCTCACCCGCATCCTGATCGGGTTCCTGCTCGTCGGGAACGCGACCAACATCCTCATCCTGCTGATGGCCGGCCGCTCGGGCATCGCGCCGTTCGTCACCGACGACGGGCGCTCCTACGAGCAGATCGCCGCCGAGATGGCCGACCCGCTGCCGCAGGCGCTGATCCTCACCGCGATCGTGATCACCTTCGGGGTGTCCGCCTTCCTCCTCGCGATGATCTACCGGCGCTGGCGCCTCGCCAACGCCGACCAGGTGGAGGACGACGAGACCGACGCCTCCGTCCGCGAGGACGCGGCGGGCATCTCGGCCCAGACCACCGCCGACGACCGGGCGCTCGACGTCCTGCTCGAGTCCAGCGACGAGGGCACCGCCGCCAAGCACGGGGAGAGCGCCATGACCGACGACAGGAAGGAGGACCGATGAACGCCCTGATCCCGCTCGTCGTCACCCTCCCCCTCCTGGGAGCGGCCGTCGCGCTGATCCTCGGACGCCACCGGCGCGCGCAGATCACCGTGAACATCGTGACGCTCTCGAGCGTTCTGGTGATCTCCTCGGTGATGCTCGTGCTGGTCCTCACCGGCGACGGAGGCGGCAGCGCCGTCTACGTGGGCGGCTGGGAGCCGCCGTGGGGCATCGTGCTGGTCGTCGATCCGCTCGCCGCGCTGATGCTCGTGATCACCTCGATCACCCTGCTGGGCGTCCTGCTGTTCTCGGTCGGCCAGGGCCTCGTCGACGGCAACCGCGAGACGCCGGTCACGATCTTCCACCCGACCTACCTGATCCTCTCGGCGGGCATCCTCAACGCCTTCGTCGCGGGCGACCTCTTCAACCTCTACGTCGGCTTCGAGATCCTGCTGGCCGCGAGCTACGTGCTGATCACCCTGGGCGGCACCGCGCCGCGGATCCGCGCCGGCACGACCTACGTGGTCGTCAGCCTGGTCTCGAGCGTGTTCTTCCTCTCGGCCATCGGCCTGCTCTACGGCGCCACCGGCACGGTCAACATGGCGCAGCTCTCGATCCGCATCGCCGAGCTCCCCGCCGACGTGCAGCTGGTGCTCCACGTGGTGCTGCTGCTCGGTTTCGGCATCAAGGCGGCCGTCTTCCCCCTGTCGTTCTGGCTCCCGGACTCCTACCCCACGGCTCCGGCGCCGGTGACCGCCGTCTTCGCCGGACTCCTCACCAAGGTCGGCGTGTACGCACTGATCCGCACCGAGACCCTGCTCTTCCCCGGCGGGAGGCTGAGCGAGGTGCTGCTGGTGGTGGCGCTGCTGACGCTGATCGTCGGCATCCTCGGCGCCGTCGCGCAGGCCGACATCAAGCGGATGCTGTCCTTCACGCTGGTCTCGCACATCGGCTACATGGTCTTCGGGATCGCCGTGGGCACCCCGGCCGGCTACGCGGCGACGATCTTCTACGTCATCCACCACATCACCGTGCAGACGACGCTCTTCCTCGCGACCGGCCTGATCGAGCGCGTCGGCGGCACCACCTCGATCCTGCGCCTCGGCGGGCTGCTCAAGGCCTCGCCGCTGCTGGCGCTGCTCTACTTCATCCCCGCGATGAACCTCGGCGGGATCCCGCCGTTCACCGGCTTCCTCGGCAAGGTGGGGCTCTTCGTCGCCGGCACGGAGTCGGCCGTCGACCAGCCCTCGTGGCTGATCTGGGCCGTCATCGCCGCCGGCGCCGTGACCTCGCTCCTGACCCTCTACGCCGTCGCGCGCGTCTGGAACATGGTGTTCTGGCGCCGCCAGGAGGAGGTGCCCGGCTACGAGTCGCCCCTGATCGACCAGCTGCAGGAGGACCCCCACGACACGGGCAGCATCCGCACCCGCCACTCGCCGCCGATGATGGTGCTCGCCACCGCGGGGATGGTCGTGGTCGGCGTCGTGCTGACCGTCGGCGCCGGTCCCCTCTACGACGCGAGCGAGCGAGCGGCGAGCGCGGTCGCCGACCCCGCGACCTACATCGCGACCGTCTACCGCGACTCGTCCTTCGGAGAGGAGGGGCCGCGATGAGCCCCCGCCGCCGCGTCGACATCTGGAACCGCGTCGCGATGTTCGTGACCCTCGTCGGGATCTGGGTGCTGCTCTGGGACGACGTCTCGGTGCTGTCGATCGTCACCGGCTTCCTGGTCGCCCTGCTGATCACCCGGGTGTTCTACCTGCCGCCGGTCGAGTTCTCGAACCGCATCAACCCGTGGTTCGTGCTCCTCTTCCTCCTGCGCCTGCTGGCCGACATCGCGGTGGCCTCGGTGCGGGTGTCCTGGCAGATCCTGACCCTGCCCGTCCCGGTGCACAACGCCATCGTCGCCGTGCACCTGCGCAGCCGCTCCGAGGGGATGCTCGTCTGGACGACGGAGGCCGTCTCGCTCGTCCCCGGCTCCCTGGTGATCGACGTGGACCCGCAGCTGAACGTCCTCTACCTGCACGTGCTCGGCGTGACCCACGACGAGGGCGAGCGGATCGACGAGGTGCGCCGGACGGTCCTCCGGACGGAAGCGCGCATCGTCCGGGCCATCGGCTCCCGCGAGGACGTGCAGCGCGTGAATCGGCCGATCGAGGCCGGATCGGGGGTGGTCCGGTGATCGACTGGCTGATCTGGATCCTGGTGCCGGTCTTCGGCGCCGCGTGCCTGCTCGCGCTCGTGCGGATCCTCCGAGGTCCGTCCGTGCTCGACCGGGTCGTCGCGGCCGACGTGCTCGTCGCGACGATCATCTGCGGGATCGGCGCCGAGATGGCGGTCAACCACCACGCGCGGACCCTGCCCGTCGCGCTGGGGCTCGCGCTGTTCGCCGTCTTCGGATCGATCAGCGTCGCCAAGTTCATGGCCAACCGCGAGGAGGACTGACATGGACCTGTTCTTCGACGTGCTCACCGCTGTGCTGCTGCTGGTCGGCGCCCTGCTCTCGCTGCTGGCCGCGATCGGCCTGATGCGGTTCGACGACCTGCTCTCCCGGATGCACGCGGGCACGAAGCCGCAGGTGCTCGGACTGATCTGCGTGATGCTCGCGGTCGCCATCCGGAACCCCGGCTTCGCCGCCGCGGGGACCATCGTGCTGGTGATCGGCTTCCAGCTGCTGACCGTGCCCGTCTCGGCGCACATGGTCGGCCGGGCGGCCTACCGGGCCGAGGCCGTCTCTCCCGGGTACCTCGTCGCCGACGAGCTCGCGGAGGCGGTCACCCGCGCCGACGAGCAGGCCCGCGCGACCGGGCCCGAGACCGCGCACGCGTCCGAGGAGCGGGCGCGCACCTCCTCCGCGCCCCCGCCCGAGGACGAGGACGGCCCGGCCGCGACCGCCTAGGCGACCAGGACGAGCTGCACGGCGGAGGCGCCGGTCATGCTGCGCAGCGCGAATCCGCCGATCGCGAGGGTGACGGCGACCAGGCCGCCGACCAGCAGCACCAGCAGCGGCACCACCCACAGCAGCGCCCGTCGGCGTCGGGCTCGGGCCTCGTCCGGCGTCTCTTCGATCACCCGTCGACTGTACGGGACGGCGGGGGGCGTGCCCCCGGCGCCCCTGAGCCGCCCGATAAACTCGACCCCATGACCCTGGACTCCGCTCTCTCCGGCGCGCCCGAGAACTCCCCCGGCCCCGACTCCGAGGCCGAGCACCGCCGGGCAGCCGAGTGGTGGCGCACCGCCGTCATCTACCAGATCTACCCGCGCTCCTTCGCGGACGCGGACGGCGACGGCATCGGCGACCTGCCCGGCATCGCCTCGCGCCTCGAGAGCCTCGCCGAGCTCGGCGTCGACGCGATCTGGCTCTCGCCCTTCATGACCTCGCCGCAGAAGGACGCGGGCTACGACGTCGCCGACTACTGCGACGTCGATCCGCTCTTCGGCACCCTCGCCGACTTCGACGCGATGCTCGCCCGCGCTCACGCCCTGGGCATCCGGATCATCGTCGACCTCGTCCCCAACCACTCCTCCAGCGCCCACCGCTGGTTCCAGGAGGCGCTCGCCGCTCCCGCGGGCAGCGCCGAGCGGGCGCGCTACCTGTTCCGCGACGGCCGGGGCGAGTCGGGCGAGCTGCCCCCGAACAACTGGGAGTCTGTCTTCGGCGGCCCCGCGTGGACCCGCGTCATGGAGCCCGACGGCTCGGCCGGCCAGTGGTACCTGCACCTCTTCGACACCTCGCAGCCCGACTTCGACTGGACGAACGAGTGGGTGCGCGAGCGCTTCCGGGAGGTCCTCCGCTTCTGGCTCGACCGCGGCGTCGACGGCTTCCGCGTCGACGTCGCGCACGGGATGATCAAGGCCGAGGGGCTGCCCGACTACACGCCGCCCGCCGACAGCGGGTCGATGGGCGGAGTCGCTCCCGCCGACGGCGAGGAGCCCGCCACCGCCCCCTACTGGGCGCAGGACGGCGTCCACGAGATCTACCGCGACTGGCACTCCCTGCTCGCCGAGTACCCGGACGACCGCGTGCTCTGCGCCGAGGCGTGGGTGCAGCCCCTCTCCAAGCTCGCCCGCTGGGTCCGCCCCGACGAGATGCACCAGGCCTTCAACTTCGCATACCTCGAGACCCCGTGGAGCGCACCCGCCCTCCGCGACATCATCGACTCCTCCGTCGAGGCCTTCGCCGCCGTCGGCGCCCCGTCGACGTGGGTGCTGTCGAACCACGACGTCGTGCGCCACGCGAGCCGCCTGGCACTGACGTCCGACAACCCGCAGGGCTACGGCATCGGCCCGCGCACGCCCGGACTCCCCGACCCCGTCCTGGGGCTGCGCCGCGCTCGTGCCGCGACCGCCCTCATGCTCGCGCTCCCCGGCTCCGCCTACGTCTACCAGGGCGAGGAGCTCGGGCTCCCCGAGGCGATCGACCTGCCGGACTCGGCGCGTCAGGACCCGACCTGGTTCCGCACCGGCGGCGAGCGCTACGGCCGTGACGGCTGCCGGGTGCCGATCCCGTGGGAGGCGGACGCGCCCGCGTACGGCTTCAGCGGCTCCGGCGACTCCTGGCTGCCGCAGCCCGGCGACTGGGCGCCGCTCGCGCGCGACCGCCAACGCGGTGTCGCGGGCTCGACGCTAGAGCTGTACCGGTCCCTGCTCGCGGTGCGCCGCGCCGAGGACCTGGGCTCCGGCGCCGTCGAATGGCTCGAGGGCTACCCGGAGGACGTCGTGGCGTTCCGCAACGGAACGGTCACGGTGATCGCGAACCTCGGCGAGGCTCCGGTCGAGCTGCCCGTCGGCTCCGTGGTGCTGTCCTCGGAGGAGCTGCACGAGCCGGCGCTGCCCGCCGACACCACGGTCTGGCTGCGCGCGGAGTAGCGGGCCGCGGGGTCCGCCCGGCGGCTCCCGCGTCCCGCCGCCGGGTCAGCGCCCGGCGTTGGCCTTGAGCCAGAGGTAGGAGTCGACCTTCGTCACGCCGTCGAGGCGGATCTCGAAGTGCAGGTGCGGGCCGGTCGACATGCCGGTCGTGCCCACCAGGCCGAGCAGCTGGCCGACCTTCACCGGGTCGCCCTCGGACACGGCCGCCGAGCCGTGCTGCATGTGCGCGTACACGCTCGAGACGAGCTGCCCGTCGATCTCGTGGTCGACGATCACGTGCACGCCGAGCGAGCCCTCGCCGTCGATGACCGTGCGCACGACGCCGTCGGCGATCGCCTGGATGGGCGAGCCGTCGCCCGGGTTGAAGTCGGTGCCGCCGTGGTTCACCGAGCAGCCCGCGCAGTTGCGGTAGCCGAAGCGGTCGCCCACCGGCACGCCGACGGCGAAGGGCCACTGGATGGACGCGTTCGGGTCGTTCGTGAAGCCGGTGTCGGAGGTGCGGACGATGTCGGCGACGTTGGTCTGCGTCTTGCGCTCCTGCACGCCGAAGCCGTCGCGGGCGACCGTCTCGGCGCTGACCTCGCCGGCGACGAACGACTGCGCGCCGCGGCGGGCGTCGGCGCCGAAGGGGGTCGAGAGGCTCTGCGCCTGCACGTCCTCCGCGGTCAGGAGCGATGTGGCCGGCAGAGAGGTCGCCGCCACGATGGCCGCGACGAAGGAGAGGGCGACGAGTCCGCCGACCCGGGCCCGGCGCACGGGCCGGAGCGGCGTCGCGCGCGGTGCGGGGACGGGGGCCGGGGCGTTGCGGACCGAGGCGACGCGGCGCTCCGCCTCGCGCAGCTGCTCCGCCGTGGGTGCCGCGAGGAGGTCGTCGGAGCCGCTCGCCAGCGAGACGTCGGAGGCGAGGGCCAGAGCGCGCTCGCGCTCGCGGAGCTCGCGACGGGAGAGGGGTGGAGTCGATTCGCCGGGGGTCGATGCAGGGGCAGCGGGGGCGGGCGAATCGGGGCTCACGAAATCGATGTCTTCCGTCGGGGGCAGGGGACGAGCGGGCCTCCAGGGAGAGGCACCGCTCGGTTACGTGAGCGCAGCCTGTGCGAACATCACGAATTCATAAAGGATAACCACGGCCGACGGGATCCGGCCAGAGGCCGCCGCGCACAGGCGCGATCGGGGCACGACGCGCGGCGAGCCCCGGCGGGATCCTGCGCCGATCCGCCTCTCGGCGCACGGAATCCTTGTCGGCCCGGCCTGGGAGAGCGGTTACACCTCGTCCGCGCGCAGGCGGCGCAGCAGATCCTCCAGCTCGGCGAAGAGAGGATCCGGTGCCGCGATGAGCAGGCCGGAGCCGAAGGGCGCGCCGTCGAGTCCCGCGACCCGCGCGCCCGCCTCCTCGGCGATGAGGGCGCCCGCAGCGAGGTCCCACGGGTTCAGGCCCCGCTCGTAGTACGCGTTCAGCTGCCCGGTGGCCACCGAGCACAGGTCGAGCGCCGCCGAGCCGATGCGGCGGATGTCGCGGACCGAGCCCAGGAGCTCCTGCACCACGGCGCCCTGACGCATCCGGCGGCCCGCGTCGTAGCCGAAGCCGGTGCCGACCAGCGCGAGCGAGAGGGAGGAGGGAGCCGAGACCTGCAGCGCGACTCCGTCCCGCTCGGCTCCCCCGCCTCGGCTGGCCGTGGTCACCTCGCCCGTCGCTCCGTTCACGACCGCGCCGGCGAGCGCGGTCCAGGTCGCGGGATCCGGCTCCCCCTCCACCACAGCGATGCTGACCGCGTAGGAGGGGATGCCGTAGAGGTAGTTGACGGTCCCGTCGATCGGATCGACGACCCAGGTCAGCCCGCTCGTGCCGCCCCCCGACCCCGACTCCTCGCCGAGGAAGCCGTCGTCCGGACGCGCCTCGGCCAGGCGCCGGCTGATCAGCTCCTCGACCTCCCGGTCCGCGGCCGTCACCACGTCCTCCGGGGACGACTTCGACGCGGCGATCTCGACACCGTCCTGCCGCCGCTGGCGGGCGAGGTGCGCCGCCTCGACGGCGATCGAGCGGGCGATGGCGAGGAGGGGGGCGTTGTCGCTCATGGCCCCAGCCTAGGGATCGGGCCCATCATGGGGGGATGAGCACCCCTATCGCCCTCACGGGAGCCACCGGAGCCGTGGGCGGTCGCGTCGCGCGCGAGCTCGCCGACGCCGGTCACGCCCTCCGCCTGCTGGTCCGCGACCCGTCCCGCGCGCCCGAGCTCCCCGGGGCCGAGGTGGTGCGCTCCTCCTTCGCCGACGCGGGCGACTCGCTCGAGGGCGTGCGCCTCCTCCTGATGGTCTCCGCCTCCGAGAACGAGGAGCGCCGCGCCGAGCACCTCGC
This sequence comes from Rathayibacter sp. AY1C6, assembly GCF_002931535.1. NCBI lineage: Bacteria > Bacillati > Actinomycetota > Actinomycetes > Micrococcales > Microbacteriaceae > Rathayibacter > Rathayibacter sp. AY1C6. The sequence goes on from NZ_PSWC01000010.1 coordinate 58,952, forward strand.
GTTCGTCGACGCAGCCGCCGCCGCGGGTGTCGAGCACGTCGTCTACACCTCCTTCGCCGGAGCCGCACCCGACGCGGTCTTCACCCTCGCCCGAGACCACGCGGCCACCGAGGACGCGATCCGCCGCTCCGGCATGGGCTGGACGTTCCTCCGCGACAACCTCTACCTCGACTTCCTGCCCGCGATGCTCGGCGACGACGGCGCGATCCGCGGACCCGCGGGATCGGGCCGTGCCGCCGTCGTCGCGCGCGAGGACGTGGCACGCTCGGCCGCGGCGGTCCTCCGCTCCCCCTCCGAGCACCGCGGAGCCGCCTACGAGCTGACCGGACCCGAGGCCCTCACCCTCGACGAGGTCGCCGCGACACTGACGGCGGCCGGCCGCCCCGCCGTGTTCGTCGACGAGACCCTCGAGGAGGCGTACGCATCTCGCCGCCGGTGGAACGCACCGGACTGGCAGCTGGACGCCTGGGTCAGCACCTACTCCGCGATCGCCGCCGGACAGCTGGAGCACGTTTCGGGCGACGTCGAGCGGCTGACCGGACGGCCGCCGCTCTCCCTCGCGGGGTTCCTGGAGCAGGAGGCGCGGGGCTGAGGCGACGGCGCGGGCCTGGCCGACAGCGCGGGCCGGGCGACCGCGGAGGCCGGGCCGACGGCGTGCGGGGTGCGACGGGACGAAGACGCCGGGCCCGGCGATCCGCCGGACCGGTGCTCCCCCGGAAAGGCACTCCGCCGGAACGGCGATCCCCCGATATGCGGAACGCCCCGCGCATCTCGTGATGTCGGGGCGTCTGCTGGGTGTTCCTGCTCGGTGGCGAGTGAGGGATTCGAACCCCCGAAGGCTACGCCGTCTGATTTACAGTCAGATCCCTTTGGCCGCTAGGGTAACTCGCCGTGGCGCACCCGACCGCGTGTTCACAACCGGAGGCACTCAGCAAGGATACCCACGCGACCGGCGGATCGGAAATCGGTGCCGCGAGGCCTCAGTCCGCCTTCGCCGCGTAGCGGGACGCCGCCTCCGCGACCTTCCCCGCGTAGCTCCCGGCCGGGTTGTAGGCCGCGATCGCCGCCCGCCATCCCGACTCCGTCGAGAGGTCGCCGCCGGCGTCGCAGAGGTACCGGGCGGCGGTCACCGCCTGCTGGTCCACGTTCTGCGGATCCCATCCGCTCGACGCCCACGCCATCCACGTCGCGGGGATGATCTGCAGCGGACCCATCGCCCGGTCGACCTCGGCGTCGCCGTCCAGAGCCCCGCCGTCGTTGTCGGGGACCCGGTCGAAGCGCGTTCCGTCCAGGCGCGGACCGTAGATCGGCTCCGTCGGCCGCCCGTCCTCGCCCAGCTCGCCGCCGTCGATCGTGCCGTGCCTGCTCTCGACGTAGCCGATGCCGGCCAGGGTCGCCCAGTCCAACCGGCAGTCGGGGTCGACCGACGCCGTGAGGAGGGCCGTGCCCGCGTAGGCGGTGAGCGCACGCAGCGGGATGCCGCTCCCCTCGGACGCCGTGCCCAGCCACGCCTCGTCGGCGAGCAGTCGCACCGGCGTCGCCGCGGCCTGCTCGGGATCCTCCAGCACGACGGGGTCCGCCGCGACGGGAGCGGTCGCCGCGGGAGGGACGGTGGACAGGCCCTCCTCGACCGTCAGCGCGGGCGGCCGCTGGCCGCAGCCGGCCAGGAGGAGGCCGGCGAGCGGGACGAGGACGAGAACGGGGAGGCGGCGCACCCCTCAGAGGTATCAGCCGCGCCTGGGGCCGGGCTCCGCTACGCCTGAAAGCTAAACTCGGAGCCATGGCAGATTCAACGTTCGACGTCGTCAGCAAGATCGACAAGATGGAGGCGGACAACGCCCTGAACCAGGCCCACAAGGAGGTCGAGCAGCGCTACGACTTCAAGAACGTCGGCGCCTCGATCGCCTGGAGCGGCGAGAAGATCCTGATCAAGGCCAACACCGAGGAGCGGGCGAACGCCATCCTCGACGTCTTCCAGTCGAAGCTGATCAAGCGCGGCATCAGCCTCAAGAGCCTCGACGCGGGCGAGCCCTTCGCGTCCGGCAAGGAGTACCGGATCGAGGCCACCCTCAAGGAGGGCATCGACCAGGAGCACGCGAAGAAGATCAACAAGCTCATCCGCGACGAGGCGCCGAAGTCGGTCAAGTCGCAGATCCAGGGCGACGAGCTCCGCGTCTCCTCGAAGAGCCGCGACGACCTCCAGGCGACCATGGCGCTCCTGCGCGGAGCCGACCTCGAGCTCGACCTCCAGTTCGTCAACTTCCGCTGAGGAATGACGCACACGGGAGCACGCGCGTGACCGCCGGCATCGACGAGCCCGACCGGCGGGGCCGCACCGGACTCGACCGGGAGGGCCTCGACCTCGTCGGGAACCCCGACGTCGTCGTGAAAGAGGTCACCCTCCTCTCGAGCGACTGGTACGTCCTCCGCACCACCCGCTTCGACTACCGGCACCGCGACGGCAGCTGGACCAGCGAGCAGCGCGAGACGTACGACCGGGGGAACGGCGCGGCGGTCCTGCTCTACGACGCCGACGCGCGCACCGTCGTCCTGATCCGGCAGTTCCGCTACCCCGCGTACGTGAACGGCGACCTCGACGGGATGCTCCTCGAAGTGCCCGCCGGTCTCCTGGACGAGGACGGGCCCGAGGAGGGCGCCCGCCGGGAAGCGTCCGAGGAGACCGGACTCGAGGTCGGCCGGCTCGAGCACGTGTTCGACGCGTTCATGAGCCCCGGCTCGGTCACCGAGAAGCTGCACTTCTACGCCGGCCGCTACCGCGCGGGCACCCGCAGCGGAGCGTTCGCGGGACTCGCCGACGAGGGCGAGGACATCGAGGTCCTCGAGCTCTCGTTCGACGAGGCGCTGACCCAGATCGGCGTGCAGATCGTCGACGCGAAGACGATCATGCTCCTGCAGTGGGCGGCCCTGTCCGGCCCGTTCTCGCGCTGACGCGCGAGCGTCGCGGCTGCGGACGCGTCAGCGCGCGTACTCGGCGAGGGCGCGTCCGGTCAGCGTGTCCGCCGCCGCGAGCCCGACCGGCGTCCCCTCGAAGACGATCGTCCCTCCGTCGTGCCCGGCTCCGGGCCCCACGTCGATGATCCAGTCCGCGTGCGCCATCAGGGCGCGGTGGTGCTCGATCACCACGACCGAGTTCCCGAAGTCGACCAGCCGGTCGAGCAGTCCGAGCAGCGTGTCGACGTCCGCGAGGTGCAGGCCCGTGGTCGGCTCGTCGAGCAGGTAGACGGATCCGGACGAGGCCATGTTGATCGCGAGCTTGAGGCGCTGGCGCTCGCCCCCGGACAGCGTGTTCAACGGCTGTCCGAGCGTGAGGTAGCCGAGACCGACGTCGACGAGACGGGCGAGCACCGTGTGCGCCGGTCCGCTCGCGAAGAACTCCGCGGCGTCGACGATCGGCATCGAGAGCACCTCGTGGATGTTCCTCCCGCGGAGGCGGTACTCGAGCACCTCAGCGGTGAACCGCTTGCCGTCGCACTCCTCGCAGACCGACGAGACCGTCGCGGCGGGGCCCAGCTCGGTGAAGATCATCCCGGCCCCCTTGCAGACGGGGCAGGCGCCTGCCGAGTTCGCGCTGAAGAGCGCCGGTCTCACACCGTTCGCCTTCGCGAAGGCCGCCCGGATCGCGTCGAGGACCCCGGTGTAGGTCGCCGGATTGCTGCGCCGCGAGCCTCGGATCGGCGACTGGTCGGCCACCACCACGCCGGGCCGACCCGCGAGCGAGCCGTGCAGGAGCGACGACTTCCCCGACCCTGCGACTCCGGTGACGACGGTCAGCACGCCCAGCGGGACGTCCACGTCGACGCCGCGGAGGTTGTGCGTGGAGGCCCCGCGGATCTCCACCGCCCCGGTCGGACGGCGCACGGCCTCCTTCAGCGGGACGCGGTGACCGAGATGACGGCCCGTCAGTGTGTCGGACGTGCGCAGCTGCGCCACCGTCCCCTCGAACCGCAGCTCGCCGCCGTGCGCACCGGCCCTCGGACCGAGGTCGACCACGTGATCGGCGATCTCGATGATCTCCGGCTTGTGCTCGACCACCAGGACGGTGTTGCCCTTGTCCCGCAGGCGGCGCAGCAGCTCGATCATCCGCGAGACGTCGTGCGGATGCAGACCCGCCGTCGGCTCGTCGAAGACGTACGTGACGTCCGTGAGGCTCGATCCCAGATGCCGCACCATCTTGACCCGCTGCGCCTCACCGCCCGAGAGGGTGCCCGACTCCCGATCGAGCGACAGGTAGCCCAGCCCGACCTGGACGAGGGCGTCGAGCGTCCCGAGGAGGGTCTCGACGATAGGAGCGACGGACGGCGCCTGCAGCCCGCGGAGCCACGCGGCGAGGTCGGTCGCCTGCAGCGCGGCGCACTCGGCGATGTTCCGGCCCCCGATGCGCGACTCCAGTGCCGCGCGGGTGAGCCGGCCGCCTCCGCACTCGGGACAGGCGGCGAAGGTGGCCACCCGCTCGGCGAAGGCGCGGATGTGCGGCTGCGCCGCCTCCTTCGCCAGGTAGAGGCGGGTGACCTTCACCAGGAGGCCCTCGTAGGTCATCGTCATCCCGGCGATGGCCATCTTCGTGGCCGGACGGTAGAGGAACGCGTCCATCTGCTCGGGCGTGAAGTCGGCGATCGGCACATCGGCCGGATAGAGGCCCGACTCGGCGAGGCCCTTCCAGTACCAGCCGCCGACGACGAAGTTGGGGATCGCGTCGAGAGCGCCGCCCTCGAGCGACTTCGAGCGGTCGATCAGCGCGTCGAGGTCGATGCTCGACACCCGGCCCGTCCCCTCGCACCGCGGGCACATCCCCTCCGGCAGGTTGAAGGAGAACGCACCGCTCGTGCCCGCGTGCGGATCGCCGAGCCGGCTGAAGAGGATCCGCAGCATCGTGTACGCGTCGGTCGCCGTGCCGACCGTGGACCGGCCGTTCGACCCCATCCGCTCCTGATCGACGACGATCGTGGCCGACAGCCCGTCGAGCGACTCCACGTCCGGGCGAGCCGGCGACCCCATGAACTGCTGCACGAAGGCGGAGTAGGTCTCGTTGATGAGGCGCTGGGACTCGGCCGCGATGGTGCCGAAGACCAGCGACGACTTGCCGGAGCCCGAGACCCCGGTGAACACGGTGATCCTCCGCTTCGGGATGTCGACGTCGATCCCCCGGAGGTTGTTCTGGCGCGCACCGCGCACCCGGATGACGTCGTGGGGCGCGGCCGTGGTCATGCTGTCTCCGTCCAGAGCGGTGCCCGAATCCTAGAGGAGGCGCAAGGCGTCCACGCCGGAACGACGAACGGCCCTCCGGACTGCACCGGAGGGCCGTTCGGAGACCACGCGTCAGAGCGCGGCCGGCTCCGCCCGCGAGATCGCGATCATGTCCTCGCGGGGAACGACCTTCACCCGCGCACGGCCCTCGGGCTCGCCGAGCGCCATCTCGTGCTCGTCCAGCCGGTGCCAGCCGTCGAGATCCGTGTAGGCGATCTCCCGCTCCTCGAGCAGGGCGACCACGGCCGCCTCCTCGGGGTGCTCGGGCGTCCACCAGGACGCCTGGTCGTTGAGCACGTGCGCGACGGTCTCCATGGCGTCGGACTTGGTGTGCCCGATGAGGCCCACCGGTCCGCGCTTGATCCAGCCGGTCGCGTAGACGCCGTGGACCTGCTGGTCCTCGTCGTCCAGGACCTGGCCCTCGCGGTTCGGGATCACGCCGCGCATCTCGTCGAACGGGAGGCCGTCGAGCGGCGAGCCGAAGTAGCCGACCGCGCGGTACACGGCCTGCACGGGGACCTCGCGGATCTCACCCGTGCCGCGCACTCCGCCCTCGCCGTCCGGCTCGGTGCGCTCGTACCGGATCGCGCCGACCCGACCCGATCCGTCGTCCACGAACTCGAGCGGCTTCGCCCAGAAGTGCAGGTGGAGACGACGCGAGGCGCTCCCGACCTCGCGGGTGCGCCACTGGTTGAGCACCCGGTTGATGACCATGACCTGCTTGTTGGTCGCGATGGCGGCCTCCGAAGCGGGATCGAGGTCGAAGTCCTCGTCGGCGACGATCATGTCGACGTCGCGCAGCTCGCCCAGCTCGCGCAGCTCCAGCGGCGTGAACTTCACCTGAGCGGGACCGCGGCGCCCGAAGACGTGCACGTCGGTGACAGGAGAAGCCTTCAGCCCCTCGTAGACGTTCGGCGGGACCTCGGTGGGCAGGAGGTCCTCGGCGTGCTTCGCCAGCATCCGCGAGACGTCGAGCGCCACGTTGCCGTTGCCGATGACGGCGACGGAGGACGCCTCCAGCGGCCAGGTGCGCGACACGTCGGGGTGGCCGTCGAACCAGCTGACGAAGTCGGCCGCACCGTAGGAGCCCTCGAGCTCGACACCCGGGACGTCGAGCGGAGCGTCCCGGACGGCGCCGGTCGCGAAGATCACGGCGTGGTAGTGCCGCTTGAGATCCTCGAGCGTGATGTCGGTCCCGAAGTGCACGTTGCCGAAGATGCGGATGTCGCCCCGGTCGAGCACCTCCCGCAGCGCGGTGATGATCCCCTTGATGCGCGGGTGATCGGGCGCCACGCCGTAGCGGACCAGGCCGTAGGGCGCGGGCAGGTGCTCGAACAGATCGATCGAGACGTCGTACTTCTTCTCGGCCTTGATCATGAGGTCGGCGGCGTAGATGCCCGCGGGACCCGCGCCGACGATGGCCAGCCTGAGCTTGGTCATTGCGTTCCTCCTGCCGGGGCGCCGCAGCGCACAACCGGTCTCATTCCTGCGGCGCAGGGCGCGCCGCGACGATCGGGGTCAGCCGTTGCGCTCGACGACGGTGTCGGCGAAGCGCGTCAGCGCCTTGCGGACGGAGCCGTCGGGCAGCGGAGCGAGGGCGGCGACGGCCTCGTCGGCCCACCGGTGGGCCTCGGCGAGGGTCTGCGCGGTGACGTCGTGATCGCGCAGCTGAGCGATGGCGTCCGAGATGTCGGCGCTCTGCTCCTCCGTGTGCGCGATGGCGTCGTTCGAGCGGCTCACATAGCTCTCGATGCGGGCAAGGAGAGCCGCGGCGTCCCTGTCCGAGGAGGCGCGCTCGCGCAGGCGCAGGATCGGCAGCGTCGACACGCCGGCGCGGATGTCCGTGCCGGGGTTCTTGCCGGTCTCCTCCGGCTGGGGAGAGAGGTCGATGACGTCGTCGACGATCTGGAAGGCGACGCCGATCTTCTCGCCGAAGACGCGCATGGCCTCCTCGTACTCCTCCGGAGCCTCCGAGAACGCGACTCCCGTGCGGCCCGCCGCGGCGATCAGGGACCCGGTCTTGTCGGCCAGGACGGACAGGTAGTGCTCGACCGGGTCCTCGCCGTCGGTCGGGCCGACCGTCTCGTGCAGCTGCCCGAGGACGAGCCGCTCGAATGTGTCGGCCTGGAGCCGGATCGCCTTGTCGCCGAGCTCGACCATCAACTGGTTCGCGCGGGCGAAGAGCAGATCGCCCGTCAGGATGGCCACGTTGTTGCCCCACACGGTCTGCGCCGACGGGACGCCGCGGCGCTTCTCCGCCTCGTCCATGACATCGTCGTGGTAGAGCGATGCGAGATGCGTGATCTCGATCGCCTGCGCACCGAGCAGGACCTGCGGCGTGTTGCCGCGGCCCAGCGACGCGGCCAGGAGGGTGAGCATCGGGCGCACACGCTTGCCGCCCGCCTCGAGGAGGTACCGGGTGGAGACGTCGGCCACAGCGTCCGCGAAGGACAGCTGCCGGACGAGACCCTCCTCGACCTGCTCCAGACCCGCGTCGATCGCGCGGGCGAGAGCCCGGTCTGACGAGGAGGAGAAGATGCGCTCGGAGAGGCCGAGCTGCGCCGTCAGAGACGGGCTGCGACGGGCGACGGGCGCAGTGGCGTTCACAGGGAAACCCTAACGTCTCGGCCTGTGCGGACCCCGGTCGTCATCGGGTCGCCGCGATCGGCTTGACGCCGCGGTGCAGCGCCACGATGCCAGCGGTCAGATCGCGGTAGGCCACGCGCTCGAAGCCCGCCGCGCGGAGCCAGGCGGCGACGACGCTCTGCTCCGGCCAGGCCCGGATGGAATCGCCGAGATAGTCGTACGCAGGATTGTTCGACGACGCGAGGCGCACGACGGCGGGCATGACCGTCGACAGGTAGAAGTCGTACGCGGCGGCCAGCGGAGCGATCGGCGGAGTCGAGAACTCGCAGATCACGACCCGGCCGCCGGGCTTCAGCACACGCAGGAACTCGGCGAGCGCGGTCCTCGGCTCGGCCACGTTGCGCAGACCGAAGGAGATGGTCACGGCGTCGAACGACTCGTCCTCGAACGGGAGGTCCATCGCGTCGGCCTGGACGAACTCGATCCGGTCGTTGCCCGCCTGGCGGCGACGGCCGACGGCGATCATCCCCGGGGAGAAGTCGGCTGCGACGACCTGGGCGCCCGACCGCGCCAGCGACGCGCTCGACGTTCCGGTGCCGGCCGCGATGTCGAGAATGCGCTCACCGGGAGCAGGGTTGACGGCTCGAGTCGTCGCGATCCGCCAGAGCCGGTCGTTCCCCACCGAGAGGAGTCCGTTCACCAGGTCGTAGGCGGGAGCCACGGTGTCGAACATCGAGGCGACCTCGTCGGGCCGTTTGGTGAGGTCTGCCTTCGTCACGATCCGCAAGTCTACGGCGAGACGAGGGACGGCGGCTGTGCATCCGCCGTCCCGCGCCCGGTCGGCGCGCTCCCCCTTGGGGAAGCGCCGGGACCGCCCCGCTCCGCCTCGCGCGGCGGCCCCGGACCGGATCACGGTAGCAACGGAGCCCTGCGCCCCGAGCCCCGCGGCATGGGACGTCCCATCCTCTGGCGCGGGCGTACCCTGCTGAGGTGACGCTCATCGGCGCTGGAACCCCCCTGCTGCGTGCGGAGACGACTCCACTGGACTCTCCGCCGTCGCTCCTCTCCCACTCCGACCCGAGGCGGCCCCTCCTCTGGCAGCGCGACGGCGCCGGGCTCAGCGGACGCGGCGAGGCCCTGCGCCTCGAGTTCTCGGGCCCGGAACGGCTGCGGGAGGCGGCGGCAACCTGGCGTCGGCTCTGCGACGCGGCGACGGTGGAGGACCGGGTCGGACTGCCCGGGACGGGGCTGGTCGCGTTCGGGACCTTCGCTTTCTCGAGCCGATCCGAGGCGACGAGCGTGCTGATCGTGCCGCGCACCGTGATCGGGACGCGCGACGGCCGGTCATGGCTGACGCGGATCACGATCGGCGAGGCGGAGGTACCGTATACGCCGAGCGAGGAGCCGCTGGGGGCGGAGTACCACGTGCCGCTCTCGCCGGGTGCGCTGCCGCCGGACGGGTACCGCGCGGCGGTCGCTGCCGCGGTGGAGACGATCCGGGCGGGTGAGCTGTCCAAGGTCGTGATCGCGCGCGATCTGAAGGGACGGCTCCCGCCGGGGGCGGACCTGCGTCGGATGCTGGGTGCGCTCACCGAGCGGTACCCGGACTGCTGGGGCTTCGCCGTGGACGGATTTCTCGGCGCCAGTCCGGAGACGCTGGTCGCGGTCGATCGGGGCGAGATCTCGGCGAGGGTGTTGGCCGGCACGGCCGCACGAGGCGAGGATCCCCTCGCCGACGCGGACGTGGAGGCCGCTCTGCTCGAGAGTCCGAAGGACCGCTCGGAGCACGCTTTCGCTCTCGCCAGTCTGGTCCGGGAACTCGAGCCCCACACACGGGAGCTGACGGCGGGCGCCGCCCCGTTCACGCTCCGCCTGCCGAATCTCTGGCACCTCGCGACGGACGTGCGAGGAATTCTGGGCGACTCCTCCAGCGCGCTCGATCTCGTCGATGCTCTTCACCCGACCGCGGCAGTGGCCGGCACTCCGACCGCCGACGCCCTTGCGCTCATCGAGCACCTGGAGCCCTTCGACCGCGGTCGGTACGCAGGACCCGTCGGCTGGATCGACGGCAACGGCGACGGCGAGTGGGCTGTCGGACTCCGCAGCGCCGAGGTCACGGCCGAGGGCGCGGTCACGGCCTGGGCGGGCGCCGGCATCGTGGCCGACAGCGTTCCCGAGTCCGAGCTCGCCGAGACCCGCATGAAGTTCCGCCCGATCACCGACGCGCTGGCCTGACGCACGTCGGGAGTCGTTGAAGCCGTCGGCTACCCGGCGCCTACCCCGCCGGGTCCCCGTCGAGCCGGGGAGCACCCGGCCGTCGTCCTGCGCCCACCGGCGGACGCCCGGGCAGTGCCGGCGGCCGGGTCGTCACGCGACGGCCGGTCGGTGTGGTCCAGTCCGCTGTGCCGTCCGGATGGAGCAGATACGTCCACCGGTCGCCGTGGCGCACGTGGTGGTGGGCGACGCACAGGGAGGCGAGGTTGTCGGGAGTCGTCTCTCCCCCGTTCCGCCATTCGACGCTGTGGTCGGTCTCCGTCGAGGACGCCGGCCGGGTGCAGCCCGGGAAGCGGCAGGTCTGGTCGCGGAGGCGGACCAGCAGCCTCATCCTCGGCGGCGGGAGGCGGTGGCGGCGCCCGACGGAGACGACCGCGCCGGTCTCCTCGTCGGTCAGCACGGGAGTGAAGGCGGTGGCGTCGTCGATGAGCGCTCGCACCGCCTCGGCAGGGATCGGCCCGTAGCCGTCGAGCTCGGCGGCCGCCTCGTCGTCACCCGCGGCGGTGCTCGCCGCCACTGTGACTCTCACCTCGGCCCGCAGCCCGGTCGAGGGCGCCGCGGCTCCCTCCGGAGTGGTCCCCGCCACGTCCCCGTGGCAGAGCAGGTCGGCCCACGCATCGGCGCGGAGCTGCGCCAGCGTCCGCAGATCGCGGTCCCCTTCGGCGCCGTCCCGCAGATCCCTCGCGATGCGATCGAGCCGGGCGAGCGCTCCGACGGCCTCGGGCGCGGGGACGTGCGCGCACACGGTCGCCATGCCGTCGATCCCGGCTGTCATCCACACCCGGCGGTCCTCACGGGCGCGAGCGTGCCGCTCGGCGAGGGGCTCGTCGTGCAGCTCCTCCCGCACCCGCGCGAGGGCGTGGCGCAGCTGCCCCGGGGTCAGCGGCTCCGCGAGGTCGACGGCCCGGTCGTCGTAGGCCGCGCGCGCCGCTGCCGGGAGGGTCGCCGCGACGGAGCAGACGAGCTGGCCGGCCTCCCAGCGCATCCTGGCGTCGGCGAGCGCGGAACGGGTCCGCGGCAGCTCCTCCATCAGGAGCGAGGCGTGCTGACGGCCCGCGGGGGTGTCGTGGGCGAGGACCTCTCCTCGCACGGTCTCCGCATCAGCCATGCCTCCAGCGAAGCAGCAGCAGACGAGCTGCGGAGCTCGAACGAGGCGTCCCCGGGAGAACAGCGTCCGACGACGACCTGTGGAGGACCGTCCGACCGGGCCCGGGCGTACTCAGCGCTCGAGCCGGATCTCCACGATGCCCGGCCCGTCGCCCGGCGAGGTCAGCGCCTGCTCCAGCTCGCCGCGCGTCGCCGCACGACGGTGGCCCCACCCGTAGGCGTGCGCGAGAGCCTCCAGATCGGCGTTCTGCGGGGTGAACTGCACGCGGTCGAACGCATCGGGATGCGAGCTCGACGCGACCTCGAGTCCGTCGAAGATCGTGCCGCCCCCGTCGTTCACGACGACGAGCTGCACGCGCGGGCGTCGCTCCCCGGGCGGGAGGAGGAGGCCGCCGGCCTCGTGGAGCAGAGTGAGATCGCCGAGGACCGCCCGGGTGACTCCGCCGGCTCCCTGCTCGGTCGCCTGCGAAGCCACCGCGATCCCGAGAGCCGTCGAGATCGTGCCGTCGATGCCGGCGAGGCCGCGGTTCGCCAGGACGGATATCCGCTTGCCCGGCAGGGTCCCGTCGGCGACGCGGATCAGCCGCGACGCTCCGAACAGCAGCCGGTCGTGCGGCCAGGTGACCTTCCAGACCGCGGCGACGACGAAGTCGCGGGTGAGCGGTGCCCTGATCGCGGCGAGGGCGTTGCGCGCGTAGCCGCGGCGGTCCTCGACCGACATCGACCCCGCGTCGGGCACCTCGTCCAGCTCATCAGGGTCGACCGTCAGGGCGCGGCTCGCGGACACCCAGGATCCGGCCCAGGCGCGCTCGCCGCGCTCGGGACGCGGCGACCCCTCGGGGCGGACCACGTCGACGCCTCCGACGCGGCGGGCGCGCCGGCCGGGGTTGTAGAACTGCTCGCGCACGGCGTCCACGACGATCACCTCGACGTCCTCGCGCCGCAGCAGCTCGGGGACCTCGCGGGAGAGCGTCGGGTGTCCGAGCACGATCGCCCGGCGGATGCGTCCGCCGAAGTCGGGCTCGCCGAGCAGGCGACGCCAGGCGACGACGAGCTGCGGTCCGAAGCGGGCGCCGGAGGAGACCTCGGCCAGCAGCGGCCAGTCGCCGGCGCGAGCGATCTCCTCGGCCGCGGCGCCCGCCTTGTCCCCGGCGATGACGACCGTGAGCGGCTCACCGGGACCGGCGGTCACGACGGCACGCGGGATCCCGGATCCGACGGCGGGCGACGAGACCGGTTCGATCCGCTCCATGTGCGGCAGAGCGGAGGAGAGCGGATCGCGGAAGGAGAGGTTCAAGTGGACCGGCCCGCGTCGCGCCGCGGTGACGGCACGATCGGCGAGCGCCCGCGCGTCCTCGGGCCGGGAGGCGTCGTCCGGAGCAGCGACGTCCTCGAACAGCCGCACGGCACGCCCGTACAGCTCGCGCTGCTCGGCCGTCTGGTTCGATCGGATGCCGCGCAGCTCGTCGGGCCGGTCGGCGGTCAGGACGATCATCGGCACGTCCGAGGCGTCCGCCTCGAGCACGGCCGGGTGCAGGTTCGCGGTCGCCGTGCCGGAGGTCGTGATGACGAGCGCCGGCATCCCGGATTCGAGGGCGAGGCCCAGCGCCAGGAACCCAGCGGAGCGCTCATCGATCCGCACGTGCAGCCGGACGTCGCCGCGGGTCTCGAGCTCGGCCGCCACCAGGGCGAGCGCCTGCGAGCGGGAGCCCGGAGCGACGACGACGTCGCGGACGCCGAGCGCGACGAAGCGGGTGAGGAGGTCGACCGCGAATCGGGTGGAGGGGGCGACCGGCCGGTGCTCAGGCATCCCGGCGGCCGGGGCCGTCGGCCTCGCCCTGCTCGTCCATGTCGGCGAGGTCGCGCTCGAGCTGGGCGATGCGCTCGGCCTGCAGGCGTTCCTCCTCGGGGTCGCGCTCGGTGCGGAGGGTGCCGAGGAAGTCGGGGTCGTCGTCCGGAGCGGTGTAGCGGCGGCCAGCGGCGCGCTGCTTTCGGGGGCGGCCGATCCAGAACCACAGTCCCGCACCGATGACCGGGAGGATCAGCACCACCAGGAGCCAGGACCACTTCGGGATCGCCCGCACGGCGTGACGGTTGCTCATCGCGACGTCGATCACGGTGTAGACCGTGAAGACGGCGAGGGCCACGAGCAGGCCGATGACGAGGCGGATCATGGACACGAGTCTACGTCCGGCACCCCCGTCGGGGAGGGTCCGCACGGACGCTGGACAGGAGGCTCCCACGGTGCTCACGGAAGCGCGTGCAGGGGCCGACGTACACTGTCCCGGTGAAACTGAGCCGCGCGGTCGTCGTCTACTCGCTCCTGCGCCTGGCGATGTTCGCCGGCGTCTTCGTGCTGGTGTACCTGCCGGCGCGCACCTTCGTCGACTCGGAGCTGACGGCCGCGGTCACCGCGGGCTTCGTCGCCGCGATCGCGAGCCTGTCCCTCTCCTACATCCTGCTGAGGAAGCCCCGCGAGCGCATCGCGGAGGCGATCTACGAGCGCCGCAAGGACGTCCCGCGCGCCCCGACCGACGACGACGTCGAGGACGCCGCGGTCGACGCGACCCGCGACGACCGCTGAGCCGGGCGCTCCCGCCGGCGAGGGCTCCCCTCGGACGCGCTGACCCCGCTCGCACCAGGCCCGGCACGCAACAGCCGTTCTCACCCGAATCCGGCCCACCCGAGCCCGCCTCGTGCGAGCCGCCGCTCTAGAACGCCAGCGCCGCCCCGAGGATGACCGCGTAGGCGAGCCCGCCCAGGCTGGTCAGCTGCAGCGCCAGGATGAGCTCCTTCGCCGTCTTCGCCGTCAGGGTGATCAGGATGGCCGGCAGGATCATCAGAAGCACGAAGAGCGTCAGCCATGCCAGCGGGTAGAACAGCGCGAGGATCACCGCGATGCCGAACGGGATCAGCACGAAGCCCGTGTAGATCGCCCGGGACACGGCCGGTCCCGCGAGGACCGCGAGGGTCCGCTTGCCCGAGAGGCGGTCGGTCGGGATGTCGCGGATGTTGTTGACCATGAGCACGGCGCAGGCGAACAGGCCCGCCGCCACGGCGCCGAGCCACGACTCCTGGTTGGTGCGGCCGATCTGCACGAACGTGGTGCCGACGGTGGCGACCAGGCCGAAGAACACGAAGACGAAGAGCTCGCCGAGCCCGAGGTAGCCGTAGGGGCGGCGTCCGCCGGTGTAGAACCAGCCGGCCGCGATCGCCGCCGCGCCGACGATCAGGAACCACCACTGCCCCGAGAGGGCGGTGAGCACGAGGCCGGCGACGGCCGCGATCCCGAAGAAGACCAGGGCGACGGTGAGCACCTGGCGGGGCTTCGCCGCTCCGGAGCCGGTCAGCCGCGAGGGTCCGACGCGGTTGGCGTCGGTGCCGCGCACGCCGTCGGAGTAGTCATTGGCGTAGTTGACGGCGATCTGCAGGGCGAGCGAGACGGCCAGGCAGAGCAGGGCGCGCACCCAGTGCCAGCCCTCGTCGACGACCTGGGTCGCTCCGGTGCCGATGAGCACGGGGGCGACGGCCAGCGGGAGGGTGCGGAGGCGGGCGCCGGCGATCCACTCGCGGGGACCGGCAGGCTTCACGACGACCGCTCGCGGGCTGCCCCCGGGGCGGCCGCTGGAGGACTTCTTCTTGCGACTCGTACTCGACACGGAGGGAATCCTACCCACCGGCCCGTCGACGCTCGGAGCCGGTCAGGCCTGCTCGGCGAGCACCTCGAGGGCGCGGCGGTCGGGCTTCCCGGAGGCGAGGAGGGGGATGCGGCCGACCGGCAGCACGGCCGCGGGAGCGGCGGCGCGCCCGAGGCGGTCGGCGATCAGGGCGCGCAGGTCGGTGAGCGCGGGAGCCTCCTCCGCCGTGACGACGACCGGG
Source organism: Rathayibacter sp. AY1C6 (assembly GCF_002931535.1). Lineage (NCBI taxonomy): Bacteria > Bacillati > Actinomycetota > Actinomycetes > Micrococcales > Microbacteriaceae > Rathayibacter > Rathayibacter sp. AY1C6. Next base: position 74,063 of record NZ_PSWC01000010.1, read on the forward strand.
ACCTCGCCCCACTGCTCGTCCGCCCGCCGCACCACGACCGCGTCGGGGACGGGCCCCTCGCGGAGCACGGCCTCGACGGAGTCGAGCGAGACCTTCTCCCCGCCCGACACGATCACGCGGTCGAGCCGACCGGTCACCCGGAGGCGCCCGTCGACGATCGACCCCGCGTCGCCCGTGCGGTACCAGCGCTCCCCGTCGAGCTCGAGGAAGGCGGAGGCGCTGCGCTCGTGGTCGATCGCGCCGTCGGCGTCGAGGTAGCCCTCCGCGAGGGTCGGGCCGCCGAGCAGCACCTGCCCGTTCTCGACGCGCATCCGCACGTCGTGGAGCGGGACGCCGTCGTAGACGCAGCCGCCGGACGTCTCGCTCGATCCGTAGGTCAGGCGGATGCGCGCACCGAGGGCGGCGGCGCGGTCCCGCAGCGGCTGCGGCGTCGACTGGCCGCCGATCAGGAGCGCGTCGAACGAGCGGAGCGCCTCGGCCGCGGCCGGATCGTGATCGGCGAGGTCCAGCAGCCGCGCGAGCTGCACGGGGACCAGCGAGGAGTACCGCCGCTCCCCCGCCGGCATCGTCCGAGCGAGAGCGAGGAAGGCCGCCGCGTCGAAGCCGCCGGCCGGGAGGACGACCGGGTCGGCCTCCGCGGTCAGCGAGCGGACGAGCACCTGCAGTCCCGCGACGTAGTGGGTCGGCAGGCAGAGCAGCCAGCGTCCCGGCCCGCCCAGCTCGGCGAGGGTCGCGGAGGCGCTGGTGAGCAGGGCCGCTGTCGAGAGCGCGACCCGCTTGGGCGGCCCCGACGAGCCCGAGGTCTCGACGACGACGGCGACGCGCTGCGGCACGACGGCATCCTCGGAGGCGGTCGCAGCGCCGGGGGCGGAGACGCGGATCGCCGGGCCGCTGCCGTCCAGGGCCGCGCGAAGAGCGAGGAGGACGGCCTCGACCGTCGCGTCGACACCGGCGAGCGGGCGGGTCACCTGCGTGCCCTCCGGCTCAGAACTGCCACGGGAACGGCGACCAGTCGGGCTCGCGCTTCTCGAGGAAGGAGTCTCGTCCCTCGACGGCCTCGTCGGTGCCGTAGGCGAGGCGCGTGGTCTCGCCCGCGAAGAGCTGCTGGCCCACGAGGCCGTCGTCCACGGCGTTGAACGCGTACTTCAGCATCCGGATGGCCGTGGGCGACTTGGTGAGGATCGTCTCGGCCCACTCCACCGCGGTCGTCTCGAGCTCGGCGTGCGGGACGACCGCGTTCACGGCGCCCATCTCGTAGGCGCGCTGCGCGGAGTACTCCCGCGCGAGGAAGAACACCTCGCGCGCGGCCTTCTGCCCGATCTGGCGGGCGAAGTACGCCGAGCCGTAGCCCGCGTCGAAGGAGCCGACGTCGGCGTCCGTCTGCTTGAAGCGCCCGTGCTCGGCGGAGGCGAGGGTGAGGTCGCAGACCACGTGCAGCGAGTGCCCGCCTCCCGCGGCCCAGCCGGGGACGGCCGCGATGACGACCTTCGGCATGAAGCGGATGAGGCGCTGCACCTCGAGGATGTGCAGGCGGCCGTTCCGCGCGGAGTCGATGCCCTCGGCGGTCTCGCCGTCGGAGTACCGGTAGCCGTCGCGGCCGCGGATCCGCTGGTCTCCCCCGGAGCAGAACGCCCAGCCTCCGTCGCGCGGGCTCGGGCCGTTGCCGGTGAGGATGACGACGCCGACGCGCGGGTTCGTCCGGGCGTCCTCGAGGGCGCGGAACAGCTCGTCGACCGTGCGCGGCCGGAACGCGTTGCGGACCTCGGGCCGGTCGAACGCGACCCGCGCGATGCGGCCGGAGCGGTCGTGGTGGTAGGTGATGTCCTCGAGTGCGTCGAAGCCGTCGACGGCCGCCCAGCGGTGCGCGTCGAACAGTTCGGAGACCTGCGTGCTCATGCCACGACCCTACTGATCCGGACTGCACGGCGACTCGACACCGCCCGGGCAGACGGAAGGGGACCCCGCTGACGCGGAGTCCCCTTCCGGTGCTCGCCCCTACTTGGCGGCGGAGGTGGTGCGGTTCTCGGCCGACACCATCCAGGCGTACTGCTCGAGGCTCTGGATGATCGCGTGGAGGAGGTCCGCGCTGGTCGGGTCCTCCTCGTCCACCTGGTCGTGGACCTCGCGCATGGTGGCGGCGGTGTTCTCGAGGCGGATCGTGACCAGGTCGACGGTCTCGGCCGTGTCGATCTCGCCGTGCGGGTACTCGGGGAGGGTGGTGGTCGCGGCGACGGTGTCGCTGCGGCCGTCCGGGATCCCGTGGAGGGCGCGCATGCGCTCGGCGATGTCGTCGCTGAACTCGCGCGCGGCCTCGATGATCTCGTCGAGCTGCAGGTGGAGGTCGCGGAAGTTCTTGCCGACGACGTTCCAGTGGGCCTGCTTGCCCTGGACGTGGAGCTCGATCAGGTCGACGAGGACGATCTGGAGGCTGTCGAGCAGCTCCTTGGAGGCCTTGAAGCCCTTCTCGGCGTTCTGACGGCGGCTGGTCTTGGCACCGGAGCCCGCGGGGGCTTCGACGTGGCGTTCGAGGGTGGTGGTCATGGACCGTTCCTTTCTCTTGCAGTGCCGGGTGCGGTGTCCCGCCCCGAGTCTGGCTTCTTCGGCTGGACGGCGCCCGCACGCGCGGGGTGCGCGCGCTGGACGGGGCCCGTGGTTGCGGGGATCAGATCGTGGCGACGGATCCGGAGTCGACGCGGTAGTTCGAGCCGTTCACGAACGAGGCGCGGTCGGAGCAGAGGAAGGCGATCACGGCTGCGACCTCCTCGGCCTCGCCCCGGCGTTTCAGCTCCATGTACGGGCGCTCCTCGTCGAGGAAGGACGAGATCGCCTCGTCGACCGAGGTGCCCCTCTGCTCGGCGCGCTTGGACATCATCGCGTCGGTCATCGGAGTGCGGATGAACGCGGGCGAGACCGTGTTCACGAGCAGGCCCTCCTGCGCGTATGAGCGCGAGAGGCCCTTGGCGAAGGCGAGGACGCCCGCCTTCGCGGCGCAGTAGGGCAGTTCGTCGTCGTAGGGCTGCACGGCGTCCTCGGAGGCGGTGAGCACGAGCCGGCCCCAGCCTCCGGTGCGGAGGTCGGGGAGGAACTCGCGCACGAGCCGCACAGGCCCGAGCAGGTCGACCTCGAGCGTGCTGGTCCAGCCCTCGTCGTCGATCTCGTGGAACAGGCCCTGCGCCCCCGTGACTCCGGCGCACTGCACGAGGATGTCGATCGCGCCGACCGCTCCGGCCACGCGGCGGTGCAGCTCGGCGAGCTGCTCCGTGCTGGTGACGTCGGCGGCGAAGGCGTGCAGGCGGCCCTCCGGAGCGTCGAGCCCGGCCGCGGCCCGGTCCAGCTCCGCCTGGTCCTTGTCGGTGATCACGACGGTCGCGCCCTCGGCGAGGAGGAGCTGCGCCGTGGCCAGGCCGATGCCGGAGTCGCCTCCGGTGACGAGGGCGGTGCGGCCGGTGATCCCGAGATCCATGCTGAGGTGCTCCTTGTGGGTGCGGTGCGAGGGGGTGGTACCGGTCTACGCCCCTCGGAGCCGGCCCTCAACGGGTTGCGCGGACGCCGTCGGCGGGGTTACGCGCGGCCGACCTTCTTCGGCGCCAGCTCCTCGATGGTGATGGCCGCGTTGATCAATGCGAGGTGGCTGAGCCCCTGCGGCAGGTTGCCCCAGAAGGCCAGGTCGTCGACCGCGATCATCTCGGACATGATCCCGACGTCGTTCGGGACCGTGGCGACGAGCTCGTCCATCAGGGCGACCGACTCGTCGTGCCGACCGACGCAGGCCAGGGCGGAGGCGAGCCAGAACGAGCAGGCCACGAACGGGTGCTCCTCGCCCTCCATGCCGGAGTAGCGGAACAGCAGCGCGCCGCGGCCGAGCTCCTTCACCAGGGCGTCGATGGTGGAGATCATCCGCTCGCCGCGCTCGTAGCCGCTGGGCGCATGCAGGAGCACCGAGGCGTCCAGCTCCTCGCTGCCCGGGTACATCACGTAGGAGCCGAGCTCCTCGGACCAGCAGTGCTCCTCGATCCACTCCCGGATGCGGTCGCGCTCGAAGCGCCATCGGTCGGGGCTGCCCGCGACCTGGCCGAGCTCCGCCAGGTGCACGGCCGCGTCGAGCGCCTGCCAGCAGCCCATCTTCGAGGAGGTGTAGTGCTGCTCCTCCTCCAGCTCCCACATGCCCGCATCGCGGTTCCGCCACAGGTCGCAGGTGGTGTCGGCGACGCGGGCGAGGAGCCGACCGGTCTGGATGTCGAGGACGTTGCCCTCGTCGACGTAGATGCGGCAGATGTCGAAGAGGTCGCCGAAGACGCCCAGCTGCAGCTGGCTCTGCGCTGCGTTGCCGGCGACGACCGGGCCGATGCCGGCGTAGCCCGGGACGTCGAACTCCTCCAGGACGGTCGGCATGGAGCCGTCGAGTCCGTAGAAGATGTGCAGGTCCGGCCCGTGCTCCTTGATCGTGCGGAGGAGCCAGGACAGCGCGGCGTGCGTCTCCTCGCGCAGGCCGAAGCGCACCAGCGCATGCATCGTGTACGCGGCGTCGCGCACCCAGGCGAAGCGGTAGTCCCAGTTCTTGCCGCCGTTGGGCGACTCCGGGAGCGACGTGGTCGCGGCCGCGGCGATGGCTCCCGTGGGCGAGTAGATCAGCAGCTTGAGCGCGAGGGCGCTGCGCTGGACGGCCTCGGACCACGGGCCGTCGTAGGAGAACTCCTCCGACCAGTCCTGCCAGCTGCGGATGGTGCGGTCGATGCCGCGGTCGACGTTCTTCGCGACCGGGAAGTGCAGCGGCTCGTCGTGCGTGGCCGACACGACCAGGACGTGCCGCACGGCGTCCTTCCCCGCGGTCACGACGAAGGAGCCCGTCAGCTCGTCGCCGGCGCCGGAGGGTGCGTCTTCGCCGTCGGGCCCGTGCTCCTGCCCGGTGACGCCGATGGTGATGTCTCCGGCGCGGATGAGCGAGCGGCCGTCGGCGTTCTGGATCCACGGGGAGAACCGGCCGAGTCCCGTTCCGGGACGCACGGCCCACCGCATCCGCACCTCGCCGTCGACACCGTCCACGCGGCGCGCGAGCTCGGCCCACGGGAGGCGGCCCGCGATCCCGGTGACGAGCGCGTCCGTCACGCGGACGGTGCCCGACTCGGTGGTGAAGGTGGTCTCGAGGACGTTCGTGTCGCGGATGTAGGCGCGCGAGACCTCGGCGGGCTCCTCGGGGGCGAGCTCGACGCAGCCGCCGGACTCGGCGTCGATCAGGGCGGCGAAGGCGGGGGTGGAGCCGAGGTCCGGGACGGGCATCCAGTCGACGCTGCCGTCCTTCGCGATCAGGGCGACCGTGCGACCGTCTCCGATCGCGGAGTAGTCGCGCAGGGGCCTGGTCGAGCGGGGTGCAGCCATCCCCTCACCGTAGGGCGCGGGCGGTGCGCCGATTCGGGCTTGCGGGCGGACGGGCTTGCTTGTAGCGCCCGGTCAGGTCGTGGCGACTCCGCCGTACTCCTCGAGGCGGTCGGTGAACTCGCCGCGGTCCTCGTCCTGGAGGACCCCGTTCGCGTACCCGGCGAGGAACGCGCCCTGCGGTTCCGGCGAGAGGCCGACTCCATCCAGCATGTCGGCGACCAGGCCGGTCGGATCGGCGTCGAGGTCCACGAGGCCCAGCTCGATCGCGGGCACGAGGTCGGCGGAGGAGCGCGCGGTGACGATCCAGAGCGCGGCCGAGGCCTCCTCGTCCGAGAGGTCGCCGTCGAGCTCGTAGCCCGCCTCCGACCACTCCTCGGGGGTGTCGGCCACCTCGACGTCGTCGAAGCCGAGGGGCGCGAGCGCTGCGGTGAAGCGGTCGACCGCCGCCTGCCTGTCGGCGTCGGTAGAGACGGCGGCGGCGGCGTACTCGGTCGCCGAGATGTAGTCGTACAGGAGCGAGGGCCCGCCGTAGGCGTTCTGCGACTGCTCGTAGTACTCGTCGTCGGCCGAGGTCCACTCCTCGGGGACGGCGCCCTCGACGGCCGCGACGGCCTGCTCGGCACTCGCGCGCACGTCCTCCGCGGACGGCTGGCCGAGTATCGTCGCGGCGTCGCCGTCCTGGTAGCCGGGGTAGTCGTAGAGCGGATCGGACGGGTCCCCGCTGCCGAACGGGTCGTCCGTCGGGTCGCCGAACGGCTCGGCCGGAGCGCTCGTCGACGCGCTGCCGGCGGCGGAGTCGAGCGCGCCGCCCACTCCGACGGCGACGAGCGTGCCGAGCACGCCGGTGTAGACGACGCCCACGAGGAGGCTCGTGCCCAGCGCGATCCAGGCGCCCCTGCCGAGCGGGCGGTGGGAGGGGACGGAGCCCTGCGTCGGGCCCGGGGCGGGCGCGGGCGGCGGGCTCATCGGCATCTGGCTCATCGCACTCCTCCGGACTCCAACGGCAGCCTCGTCAGTCTGGCACCTCGGCGGGCGCTCGGAGGAGGGACCCCGGGGGCTTGCGCGCGCGTCGCCGACCTCCTGCGCCCGGGTGGCCGCCGCGTCGCCCCGGCCGGTGGACAATGGCCGGATGGACGACGTCGTGCCCGCCTCCCCGCTCCCCTCCCTCGGCGAGATCGACGCGGGACTCCGCGTCGTCGCTCTGCCGCTGCGCACCCGCTTCCGCGGTGTGGACCACCGCGAGATCGCGCTCGTGCGCGGCCCCGAGGGCTGGACCGAGTTCTCGCCCTTCCTCGAGTACGGCGCAGAGGAGTCGGCGGCGTGGCTCCGGGCGGCGATCGACTACGGCTGGAGCGAGCAGCCGGCACCGCTGCGCGACCGCATCCCGGTGAACGCGACCATCCCGGCCGTCGCACCGCACGAGGTCGCCGCCGTGCTCGCGAGCTACCACGGCTGCCGCACGGCGAAGGTGAAGGTCGCCGAGCGCGGCCAGACGCTGGCCGACGACGTGGCCCGGGTCGTCGAGGTCCGCCGCCTGCTCGGTCCGGAGGGCCGGATCCGCGTGGACGCGAACGGCGGCTGGAACCTCGACGAGGCCGAGCACGCCGTCCACGCCCTCGCGGAGTCCGACCTCGAGTACGTCGAGCAGCCGTGCGCGAGCGTCGACGAGCTGGCGGAGCTGCGCTACCGGGTGAAGTACATGGGCATCCCGATCGCCGCCGACGAGAGCGTTCGCAAGGCCGCCGATCCGCTCGCCGTCGCCCGGGCCGGAGCCGCGGACCTGCTGGTCGTGAAGGCCCAGCCGCTCGGGGGGACGCGCCGGGCGCTGGCCCTCGTCGCCGAGGCGGGGCTGCCGGCGGTGGTCTCGAGCGCGATCGACAGCTCGGTCGGACTCGCCATGGGCGCCGCCCTGGCCGCGGCGCTCCCCGAGCTGCCCTTCGACTGCGGACTCGGCACCGCGTCCCTCCTCGCCGCGGACGTCACGGAGCGGCCGCTGCGGCCGGTCGACGGCAGCATCCCCGTCGGCCGCGTGGAGGTCTCGGAGGAGCTCCTCTCCCGTCACGCCGTGTCGCCGGAGCGGCTCGCCTGGTGGCGGGCGCGGCTCCGCGACTCCTACGCGCTGCTCTGATCGTCGGCGGCGGGCGCCGCGTCCGAGGAGCGGCAGAATGGGAGCGTCGGCCGTCGGTGCCCGACGCATCCCCCACCCTCGAGCATCGGAGCACCGTGAGCGCATCGACCGTCCCCGTCCCCGTCTTCCTCGACTGCGACACCGGCATCGACGACTCGCTCGCCCTGGCGTACCTCCTCCGCTCGCCCCGGGCCCGCCTCGTCGGGATCAGCACGGTCAGCGGCAACACCGACGCCCGCCGGGCCGCGGTCAACAGCCTCGGCCTGCTCGCGCTGGCCGGCCGCGACGATGTGCCGGTCGCCGTGGGGGCGCACCACTTCCTCGAGGAGGACTACGCCGGCGGATCTCCGCACGTGCACGGCGACGACGGCATCGGCGGGGTCGCGCTGCCCGACGGCGGCGAGCCGGTCGACGAGGATCCGGCCGACCTCCTCCTCCGTCTCGCCCGTGAGCACGAGGGCGAGCTGCGGCTGGTCGCGATCGGCCCGCTGACGAATCTCGCGATCGCCCTCCGTGCGCACCCGGAGATCGCGTCCCTCGTCCACTCGGTGACCGTGATGGGTGGAGCCGCGCTGGTCCCCGGCAACGTGACCGCCGTGGCGGAGGCCAACATCTGGCACGACCCTGCGGCCGCCGCCGAGGTCGTCGCGGCCGACTGGGATCTCACGCTCGTGCCCCTGGACGTGACCATGCGGCACCTGCTGACGGAGGAGGACCGCGCCGTCCTGCTCGCGTCGCCCGATCCCCTCGCGCAGGCCATCGGGCAGGCGCTCGACTTCTACTTCGACTTCTATGTCGGCCACTTCGGCGAGCGCACCGCTGCCATGCACGACCCGATGGCCGCCGCGATCGCCGTCGACGCCGTCGCCCTCACCTCCGCCCCGCGCGTCCACGTCACTGTCGACGCCACCCACGGCCCCGGCCGCGGCCAGACCGTCGCCGACCTCCGCGGCATCTACCGCGGCGTCCATCCCTCCGACGCCCGCACCCGCATCGTCCTCGCCCTCGACGCCCCTTTCGCCCCCCACCTCATCGACGTCGTCACCGCCGTCTGACCCGCGCGGGGCCACCCGAAGCCCGTCCGTGCCCCCGGCCCCGACACGCCCGTTCCTCGATCAGCACGCACCGACCCGGCGCTTCCGTACGCGGGAACTCGACAGGCTCGCTCCGAGCGTTCGTGTCAGGGGATCTCGATACTCGCGCTGCTCACTACTCGATCAGCATGTCCCGTCGACCGCCGTCCCCCCGCCCTCCCGCGAAGCGCAGCTCCCCAGAACCCGACCGCGCAGCGGAGCGCTCCCCCACGGCGATCGCGAAGCGGAGCCCACCCACCTCGGCGACCGCGAAGCGGAGCCCACGCAGACCCGACCGCGAAGCGGAGCCCATCCACCACCGCGACCGCGAAGCGGAGCACTCCCCCACGGCGACCGCGAAGCGGAGCCCACCCAGACCCGACCGCGAAGCGGAGC
>NZ_PSWC01000010.1:83042-108170 GCF_002931535.1 Rathayibacter sp. AY1C6
ACCGCGAAGCGGAGCCCATCCACCACCGCGACCGCGAAGCGGAGCACTCCCCCACGGCGACCGCGAAGCGGAGCCCACCCAGACCCGACCGCGAAGCGGAGCCCATCCACCACCGCGACCGCGAAGCGGAGCACTCCCCCACGGCGACCGCGAAGCGGAGCCCACCCAGACCCGACCGCGAAGCGGAGGCCCTCCCGCGGCGAACGCGAAGCGGAGCCGTCCCCAGTGCGCGTCCTGGTGGGCGGTCGGCGGGGCCTGGTGGGGTCGATCGCAAGGCGGAGGCGTCGGGCGTAGCGGCGCTACGTTCGTCGCCGACAACGCCGCGAGGGACCCCGCCAGGCCCCGCCGATCACATGCCGGTGTCGAGGCCGGAGTAGGCGTGGAGTCCCTTGAAGAACACGTTGACGACGCCGAAGTTGAACATGACGGCGGCGAAGCCGACGATGGCGAGCCAGGCGGAGGGGGTGCCGCGCCAGCCGCGGGTGGCGCGGGCGTGGATGTAGCCGGCGTAGATGGTCCAGATGATGAAGGTCCAGACCTCCTTGGTGTCCCAGCCCCAGTAGCGGCCCCAGGCCTTCTCTGCCCAGACGGCGCCGGCGATGAGCGTGAAGGTCCAGAGGATGAAGCCGAGGATCGTGACGCGGTAGGCGAGGTTCTCGAGGGTGAGGGAGCTGGGCAGGGTGCGCAGGAAGCGGAGGACCGAGCGGGGGCTGTCACCGGAGGATTCGCGGCGGGCCTGGAGAAGCTGGGTGACCGAGAGCGCGAAGCCGAGGGCGAAGAACGCGGTGCCGAGGATCGCGACGAGCACGTGGATGACCAGCCAGTAGGACTGGAGTGCCGGCGGGAGCGGGACGACGGCGACGTAGTAGTTGACGGTCGCGATGCCGAGGAGCACCAGGACGAGGCCGGTGATGAACGCTCCGAGGAAGCGGAGGTCCCAGCGCAGCTGGACGGCGAGGAAGACGCCGATGATGATGAGCGTCCCGGTCATCGAGAACTCGTACATGTTCGCCCAGGGGACGCGGCCGGCGGCGACGCCGCGGAGGACGGTCGCGCCGAGGTGGAGCACGAAGCCGAGGAGCGTGAGCGAGAACCCGATGCGCATGGTCTTCGAGCGGGCGGGGGCGCGGTAGACCTCGTCCTCGACGCGGCTGCCGATGCGGGAGAGAGTCGCGGTGCGTCCGGAGCCTGCGGCGGCGACGGTGGCCTTGCCGCTGGCCGCGCGGTCGGCGGCGGCCGCGGAGGCGACGCGCTCCGCCTCCTGCACGACCTCGATCGACTCGCCGTCGGCCAGGGAGGCGCGGCGGGCGAGGTCGATCGCGAAGAAGACGAACGCCATGGCGTAGATGCCCATGGCGGAGGAGAGGCACAGCACCGAGTACTGCGAGAGGGTCGCGATCACCTCCTCAGGGTAATCGCTCGCCGCCCCGCCCGCCCCTTCGCGCTTGCACAGACTCGGCCCCTGCCCAGCCGGGCGGCGCCTGTGGAGGGGTCTCCGGGGCGTCCGGGAGGCGGGTCAGTCGAGCGGGGCGTGCCGGTCGGCGATCGTCCGAACGGCGCGCACCAGCTGCGGGTCCTCGCCGCGGGCGAGTCCCGCGTACTCGAGGAGCAGGCCGCCGTCGTCCTGAGCGGTCGCCTTCACCCATACGCGGCGCCGCGGAACGAACAGCGAGGTGAGGAGTCCGGCGAGCACGAGGATCGCGAAGAGCAGCACCCAGCCCTGGGTCGCGTCGTGGTGGATGTCGAACGAGGCGAAGCGCTTGACGCTGTCGGTGCCGATCCGCGTAGGGTCGGCGCCCGTGTTGTCGAAGGTCACGCTGCCGAGCCCGTTCGGGAGCTCGGCCGTGTCGCCGGGCTTGAGGCTGATCGGCGCGACGCCGGTGGTGCCGCCGGTGAGCCGGGTCAGCGAGTCGGTGTTGAGCACGTAGACGGACGTGGGCACTCCCCCGTCGAGGCCGAGGTCGCCCGAGAAGACGTTCAGCGAGAGCACGGGGTACTGCAGGTCGGGGAAGATCGAGGTCGAGGCCCCGGAGGCCAGCGTGTCCTGCGTCGGGTAGAAGAAGCCGGTGAGGCCCAGCTGCTCGGAGAGCCCGTCCGGCACCTTCACGACGCCGACGGAGGTCAGATTCGCGTCCTGCGGGAGGAACGGCACCGAGTCGGTGAAGATCACCCGGCCCGAGGGGTCGCGGACCGTGATCGTCGGGGCGTAGCCGTTGCCGAGGAGGTAGACGTTCGTGCCGCCGATCGCGAGCGGGTCGTTGACCTTGATCGTGCGGTCCTCGGTGCCCCCGCCGCGCTCGGAGGTCGTGACGTTCGCGGTGAAGTCGACGGGCTGGCCGAGCGCCGACTGGTTCTGCTCCTCGTACTTCACGTCGAGGCTGTCGAGGGTCAGCTGGTACGGGTCGAGCTGGCTGCTGTCGAAGAAGCGGCCGGGGTTGAAGGAGTCGTAGGCCGCGAGGTTGTTCGCGAACCCCTGGGAGCCCTCGACCAGCACGCGCTGCCCGCTGTAGCCGAACCCGCCCCCCACTCCGACGGCGACGAGGATGCCGACCAGGGCGGAGTGGAAGACCAGGTTGCCGGTCTCGCGGAGGTAGCCGCGCTCGGCCGAGACGCTCGACCAGCGGCCGCGCGGGTCGTCGTAGCGCTCGACGCGGTAGCCCGCCCGGCGCAGGACGGAGTGGGCGGAGGCGACGGCCTCCTCCTCCGTCGCGCCCTCGACCTCGCGGACGGTGTAGCCGGCGAGGCGCTGCAGGCGTGCCGGGGTGCGCGGCGGCCGCGATCGCATCGCCTGGAAGTGGTGACGCGTGCGCGGGACGATGCAGCCGATCAGGGAGATGAACAGCAGCAGGTAGATGCTCGAGAACCAGGCGGAGGTGTAGGTGTCGAACGCCTGCACCTTGTCGAGCAGGGGCGCGAGGTCGGGGTTGTCGACGAAGTACTGGGTCACGCCGTTGGGGTCGGAGGAGCGCTGCGGCACGAGCGATCCGGGGACCGCCGCGATCGCCAGCAGCAGCAGCAGGAACAGCGCCGTGCGCATGCTGGTGAGCTGGCGCCACATCCAGCGGAGCCAGCCGGTGAACCCGAGCGCCGGCTGCGTGACAGTGCCGTCGGAGTCGTAGTGGTCGGCGGGGCGGAAGGAGGCGTCCGTCCTCCGCTGCGCGGCCTCGTCGGGGCGGCGCGTGCTCTCCTCGGGCTCAGATCGCCGGCTGGAAGCCATCGATCACCGCCGAGAGGGATCCGTAGACGAGGGTGTTCCAGATGCCCGTGACCATCAGGACTCCGATCAGGACGAGGGCGGCGCCGCCGAGGATGTTGACCACGCGGATGTGGCGCTTCACAAAGGCGAGCGTGCTGGTCACCCAGCTGAAGCCGAAGGCGACGAGGAGGAAGGGGATGCCGAGTCCGAGGCAGTAGACCAGGGCGAGGAGGGCGCCGCGCCAGGGCGAGCCCACGCCGTAGCTGAGGGCGAGGATCGAGCTCAGCGTCGGGCCGAGGCAGGGCGTCCAGCCGACGCCGAAGACGATGCCGAGCAGCGGCGCTCCGATCAGCCCGGTGGCGGGACGGATCCCGGGCCGGAGCGTGCGCTGGAGGAACGAGAACTGGCCGATGAAGACGAGCCCCATCGCGATCACGACGAGCCCGAGGACGCGGGTGATCAGGTCGGTGTACTGGCGCAGCCAGAAGCCGACCGTGCCCGCCGCCGCACCGTAGAGGACGAACACCAGCGAGAATCCGAGCACGAAGAGGAGGACGCCCAGCACGACCCGGCGGCGTCCGCGGGCCGCACGCTCGTCGGCGTCGGTGAATCCGCCGACGTAGGCGAGGTAGCCGGGCACCAGCGGGAGCACGCAGGGCGACGCGAAGGACACGAGCCCGGCCAGGAGCGCGATCGGCACGGCCAGCAGGAGCTGACCGCTGACGACGATGTCGCCCACGCCGCTACTCCCCCTCGGCGAGCGTGTCGCCCACGAGGGTCGAGAGGATCGACGCCTCCTGGAGCTGGCCGAGGATGCGCGACGCGACGCGCCCCTCCCTGTCGAGGACGAGCGTCGTGGGCACGGCGTTCGGCGGGACGGTGCCGGTGAAGGCGAGCTGCACCGACGAGTCGGTGTCGACGATGGAGGGGTAGCCGAGCCCGAAGGTCTCGGCGAAGGCGGCCGCGGTGGGGGCCTGATCGCGCACGTTGACGCCGACGAACGACACGCCCTTGTCGGCGAACTCCGTGTTCACCGTCTCGAGATCCGCGGCCTCGGCGCGGCACGGAGCGCAGCTGGCGTACCAGAAGTTGACGACGACGACCTGCCCGGCGAGGTCGGCGGAGTCGATGGTGGCGCCGTTCTCATCGGTGCCGGAGAAGACGATGGGGTCGTCCCGGTCGGCGGCGGCGATCTCGGTGACGGTGCCGTCCCCCGAGATGTAGCCCTTGTTGCTGCCGTTGCGGTACTGGTCGGCGAGCGGATCCTCGGAGCAGCCCGTCAGCGCGAGCGCGGCGGCCAGCGCGAGGACGCCCGCGGCGCGGAGCCGCCCCGTCCGGCGCATCAGACCGCTCCCACGTCTGTGGCCAGGCCCTGCAGGCCGGCGGCCGGGTCGGAGTAGCCGACCTCGACGAAGCCGTCGCCGCGGCGCTCGAGGGTCGTGATGCTCGAGAGGGCGCAACGGCGCTTGCGCGGATCGTGGAAGAGGCGCTCGCCGGCGAGGGCGCGGTGGACCGTCCAGATGGGGAGCTGGTGGCTGACGATCGCGGCGTCGCCCTCCTCCGTGCTCTCCCACGCCGACTCGATCGCCGCGTACATCCGCGCCGAGATGGAGAGGTACGGCTCGCCCCAGCTAGGCTCGAAGGGGTTGCGGAGCCAGGGCCAGTGCTTGGGGTTCCGCAGGGCGGAGCTGCGCGCGGCGAGGGACTTCCCCTCGAAGCGGTTGCTCGGCTCGATCACCCGCTCATCGGTGCGGATCTCGAGCTCGAACGCCTGCGAGATGGGCTGCGCGGACTCCTGCGTGCGCTGGAGCGGCGAGGCGATCAGCGCCGTGACGTGGCGCCGGCGCTCGAGCAGGTCGTCGGCGGCGGAGCGGGCCATGCGGTGGCCCAGATCCGAGAGCCGGAAGTTCGGGAGTCGTCCGTAGAGGACCCGGTCGGGGTTGAACACCTCGCCGTGCCGCACGAGATGGATCTGATCGGCAACCACGAGCGTCAAGTGTACGGAACGCGGCGTGGGGGAACGCCGGGAAAGGGTCGCCTGAGCCGGACCTGAGCGGAGCCTCAGCGGCGCGCCGAGACCGCCGCCGACAGCCGCCGCACGAGCGGTCCGGGCAGGTGCCGTACCACGGCCATCGGGACCCCGAAGCGCACCGACGGCACCGAGACGACGGAGCCGCGCGCGACGTCGCGGAGGAACTCCTCCACCACCGCGTCCGCATCGAGCCAGAGGAAGGAGGGGATGGAGGAGGTGTCCATCGCCGCCCGCTCGTGGAACTCGGTGCGCACCCAGCCCGGGCAGAGCGCGGCCGAGCGGACGCCCGTGCCGCGCAGCTCGACGGCCAGCGACTGCGCGAAGGCGGTCGCCCACGCCTTCACCGCGGAGTAGGGGCCGAGGTGCACGAAGCCCGCGACGCTCGACACCGTGAGGATCGCGCCGCGACCGCGGGCGGTCATCGCCTCGGCCGCCGCACCCGAGAGCACGGCGACCGAGCGCACCATCACCTCGAAGGCGTGGTCCTGGGCGGCGACGTCCGGCTCGGCGAAGGTCCCGTCGATCCCGAAGCCGGCGTTGTTGACGAGGACGCGGACCGGTCGGGCCGGATCGACGAGCCGCGCTCGCACCTGCTCGACCTGCTCGCGGTCGCCGAGGTCCGCGGGCAGGACCTCGACCGCCGCGGCGCCGAGGCCGCGCAGTCCGGCCGCCGCCTCCTGGAGGCGCTGCTCGCTGCGGGCGACGAGGACGAGGCTCCAGCCGCGGCGCGCGAACGCCCGGGCGAACGCGAGGCCGATGCCGGAGGACGCGCCGGTGATCAGTGCGGTGCTCATGCTCCGACGCTACCCGTCGCCGCCCGGCGGCCCCCGAGTAGACTCCCCTACCGTGACCGACGAGACCCGCCTCCCCCGAACCACTGTCAAGAAGCTCGCCGCGCTCGAGGACGGACCCGTCCGCGTGTCCGGCTGGGTCGAGACCGTGCGCGACCAGAAGAAGGTGCAGTTCGTCGTCCTGCGCGACGAGTCGGGTGCCGTGCAGCTGGTGAACCCGGCCGTGCGCGAGGCCGTCGAGGGCGACGACGCGTCGGCTGCGCGCCTCGCGATCACCGAGGAGATCTCCGGCCTCGCCCAGGGCTCCTTCATCACCGTCACCGGCGCGCTCAAGCACGACGAGCGCGTGAAGCTCGGCGGCATCGAGGTCAAGCTCGAGACGCTCGAGGTCGTCGCCGCATCGATCCCGGAGGCGCCGATCGCGCCCGACTCCGGCATCGACAAGCGCATGGACTGGCGCTTCCTCGACCTGCGCCGTCCCGAGCAGAACCTCATCGCCCGTGTGCAGACCACGTTCGAGCACGCGCTGCGCACGTACTGGATCGAGCACGACTTCATCGAGATCCACACCCCGAAGCTCATGGCGAGCGCCTCGGAGTCGCGGGCCGAGCTCTTCGAGGTCGAGTACTTCGAGACGAAGGCCTACCTCGCGCAGAGCCCCCAGTTCTTCAAGCAGATGGCGCAGCCCGCCGGCTTCGGCAAGGTCTTCGAGGTCGGCCCCGCCTTCCGCGCCGACCCGAGCTTCACCTCGCGTCACGCGACCGAGTTCACGAGCGTCGACGCCGAGGTCTCCTGGATCGACTCGCACGAGGACGTCATGGAGCTGCACGAGCAGCTGATGGTCGCCGGCCTCACCGCCGTCGTCGAGAAGCACGGCGCCGAGGTCAAGGCGCTCTTCGACATCGACCTGACCGTCCCGACCACGCCGTTCCCGCGCATCCCGCTCGCCGAGGCCAAGCGCATCGTCGCCGAGCGCGGCTACGAGGTGCCCCGCGCCGACGACGACATGGACCCCGAGGGCGAGCGCCGCATCGCGGCCTACGTGCAGGAGGAGTTCGGGCACGACTTCGTGTTCCTCACCGATTACGCGTCGAGCATCCGGCCGTTCTACCACATGCGCCGCGAGGGCGACGGGACGATCACCAACAGCTACGACCTCATCTACAACGGCGTCGAGATCTCGACCGGAGCCCAGCGCGAGCACCGCGTCGACGTCCTCGTCGAGCAGGCCCGCGAGAAGGGCCTGGACCCGGAGGAGCTCGAGTTCTACCTCGACTTCTTCCGCTACGGCGTCCCGCCGCACGGCGGCTTCGGCATGGGCCTCTCGCGCGTGATCATGCTGATGCTGAACCAGGCGAACCTCCGCGAGGTCACCTACCTGTTCCGCGGCCCGACCCGCCTGCTGCCCTAGGCGCGCACCACGGTCGAGGGAGCCCCGAACCGTCGAGACCGCCGCGGACGGCGGGTCCCCTCGACGGGCCGGGGTTCCCTCGCGCCAGCGGCTAAGGAGCCGGCAGCACCACGAGGTCGAGGTAGTCGGCCAGGCACGCCACCATGTCCACCGCGTCGCGCTCGAGCAGCCACTGCAGCTGCACGCCGTCCCAGAGCGCGATGATCGACGCCGCCACCCGCTCCGGATCGGACCCCTCGCGCAGGCGCCCGGCGGCCTGGAGCTCGCGCAGCTCGGCCGCGTACTCGCTGCGGAGGCGGCGGAACCGCGCGGCGAAGAAGTCGCGCCCCGGGTGCTCCTGCGTCGTCGACTCGCCGCAGAGCACGGCGTACAGCTCGATCACTCCGGGCGCCGTCTCGTTGTAGCGGGTCTGCCGCAGGATGCCGGCGACCAGCCCCTCCTCCGGGTCCGGCGGCGAGGAACCGTCGCCCGTGATCAGGTCGCGGTGCTCGAGGACCGCGAAGAGCAGGTCGGTCTTCGACGGGAAGTAGTGCAGGAGGCTCGTCTGGCTGAGCCCGACGCGGTCGGCGACCTCCTGGAGGGAGCCGCGGGCGTAGCCCCGCGCGGCGAAGACCTGGTGCGCGGCCTCGATGATGGCGCGGCGGCGCTCGGCCGACTTCGCGTACGGGCCGCGTCGCCTCGTCGCCTCCGCCATGGACCCCTCCTCAGCACTGGAGGCGCCTCGCCATGCCCCTCGAACGGCCAGCGTAGCGGCGGCGGAGGAGCAGTGCCGCCAATTTCGAGTACCTACTCGAATTCGTGGTAGCGTCCCGATCATCGCCGGGTGAGACTCCCCGGCTCTCCACCACGACGAAGTGAGGGAAGATGCATCCGTTCACCCGGAGACAGCTCATCGCCGCCGGTCTCGGCACCGCGGCACTCGGGAGCCTGACGGCCTGCGCGACACCGGGCACCGTCTCGGTCAACACGGCGCCGACGATCGCCCCGGCCACCGGCCCGGTCCGCCTGCAGTACTGGGGCTGGCTGAAGGACCTGCAGAAGGTCTGCGACGTCTGGAACGCCTCGCACCCCGAGATCCAGGTCGAGGCCGTCTGGATCCCCGGCGGCAACGCGGGCGGGTACCAGAAGCTCTACTCGGCCCTCGCCGCGGGCGGCGGGCCCGACCTCGGCCAGGTCGAGATCCGCTCCGTCCCCGAGTTCATGCTCGTCAACGGCCTCGTCGACCTCACCCGGTACGGCGTCGAGCAGTACCGCGACCTGTACGACCCCACTCTCTGGGGCCAGGTCAGCTACACCGGCGGCGTCTACGGCATCCCGCAGGACAGCGGCCCGATGGCGCTCTTCTACCAGCCCGAGGTGTTCGGGAAGGTGGGTGCGGAGCCGCCGACGACCTGGGACGACTGGGCCGCGGTGGCGACGGAGCTGCGCGGAGCCGGCTCCTACATCGACTGCTTCCCGCTCGCCGACGCCTCGGTCTTCGCCGCGTTCGCGACGCAGGCCGGCGCGCAGTGGCTGCGCCCGGAGGAGGACGGCTGGGTCATCGACATGACCGACGACGCCACGACGCGCGTCGCCTCCTTCTTCGACACGGCCATCGACCAGGACCTGGTGCAGACCGGCTACGGCGCCTACTCCCCCGCGTGGTTCGCGGCCGCGGCGAAGGGCGGCATCGCCTCCTGCGCCACCGGCAGCTGGGGCGACGCCCTGATCGAGGGGGTCAGCGGAGGCGCGGGCAAGTGGCGCGCGGCTCCCATGCCCGTCTGGGGCGACACCGGCTTCGGCTCGAGCTTCCTCGGCGGATCGACCGCGGCGGTGTTCTCGAGCAGCAAGCACCCGGAGGAGGCGATCGAGTTCGCCGTCTGGATGACCACCACGCAGGAGGGCATCGACGCGATGATCGCCAACAGCGGCATCGGCTGGTCTCCCGCGGTCGGCGAGATCGGCACGGCCCGCAAGGGTCCGAGCGACTTCTTCAGCGGGCAGAACTACAACGAGGACGTCCTCGTGCCCGCATCGAAGGAGCAGAACCCCGACTGGTCCTGGTGGCCCGTCACGCAGCAGTCCTTCAACATCCTCAGCGACGGCTTCCGGAAGAAGGCGTCCGGGCTCTCGCTCGTGGACGCGGTCGCCGAGGCGGAGAAGCAGATCATCACGGTCTTCGAGAACAAGGGCCTGAGCATCAGGAGGGCCTCCGCATGACCACCACGACCTCCCCCGCCGCCGCCGCGGTCGCGGCCACCACGCGGACGCCGGGCGCGCCCCGGCGCAGCCGCGCGGTCGCCCGCGCCCCGTGGATCCTCCTCGGACCCTTCCTGGCCCTGTTCGTCCTCACGTTCATCGTCCCGATCGTCGTCGCCGTCGGCTCCAGCTTCACGAAGGTGACGCGCTCCGGCCTCTTCGGCGAGGCCGGGGTCACCAGCGGGTTCGCGGGCTTCGACAACTACGCGCAGGCCCTCGCCGACGGCAACTTCATCGCCTCCATCGGGCGGATGTTCCTCTTCGGCATCATCCAGGTGCCGGTGATGATCGCCCTCTGCACCGTTCTCGCGCTGATGCTCGAGTCGGCGTCGGCGAAGTTCCCCGGCTTCTTCCGTGCGGCCTACTTCCTCCCCTACGGAGTGCCCGGAGTGATCGCGACGATCCTCTGGTCCTTCCTCTACGTGCCCGGCCTCAGCCCGCTCATAGACGCGGCGAACGTGGTCGGGCTCCAGCCCGACTTCCTCGGTGCGGACACGGTGCTCTGGTCGATCGCGAACATCTCGCTCTGGAGCTACACCGGCTACAACATGCTGATCATCGTCGCCCAGCTCAAGGCGATCCCGGTCGAGCTCTACGAGGCGGCGAAGGTCGACGGCGCCTCCACCTGGCGCGTCGCCCGCAGCATCCAGCTGCCGCTCATCCGCCCCGCGCTGGTGCTGACGACGATCTTCTCGATCATCGGCACGCTCCAGCTGTTCGCCGAGGCGCAGGTGCTGAAGACGGTCGCTCCGGCGATCGACAGCCAGTACACGCCGAACCTCAGCGCGTACACCACGGCCTTCGCCTACAACGACTACAACGTCGCCGCCGCCCAGGCCGTCCTGATCGCGCTGGTCGCGTTCCTGCTCTCCTTCACGTTCCTCTCGATCTCGAACAGGAGGTCGTCATGAGCCGCACCGAGACCCCGCCGACCACGACGACCGGAGTCGTCACCGCCGACCGCCCCGTGAAAGCCGGACGCGGGCCCGACCGCTCGGCCGGCCGCAACCGCGCCTCGACCATCATCGTCACCGCGATCCTCGTCGTCGTGGCGGTCTACTTCCTCATCCCCGTCTACTGGGTCGTCGTCGCGGCGACCAAGACCACCGAGGACCTCTTCGCCACCTACGGCTTCTGGTTCGCCCCGACGTTCGCGCTCTGGGACAACCTGACGCAGGTGCTGACCTACGGCGACGGCATCTTCGTCCGCTGGTTCCTCAACTCCGTCCTCTACGCCGGAGTGGGCGCCCTGCTCGCGACCTACCTCGCCGCGGCGGGCGGCTACGCGCTGGCCAAGTACGAGTTCCGCGGAAGCAGGCTCGTGTTCGGGACGATCCTCGCGGGCGTCCTGGTGCCGGGCACCGCGACCGCTCTGCCGCTGTTCCTGCTCTTCAGCCAGATGGGCATCGCGAACACCTACTGGAGCGTGCTGATCCCCTCGCTCGTCTCGCCGTTCGGGCTGTTCCTCTGCCGGATCTACGCCCAGGCGACGGTGGACACCGCGATCATCGAGGCGGCGCGCATCGACGGCGCCGGGGAGCTGCGGATCTTCCACACGCTCGGGCTGCGCATCCTGACTCCCGCGCTGGTCACCGTGTTCCTCTTCCAGCTGGTCGGGATCTGGAACAACTACTTCCTGCCCCTGGTGATGCTCTCGGACACGAACCTGTTCCCGATCACACTGGGACTGAACAACTGGCTCGGACAGGTCGACCGCCTGCCCGAGTTCTACGAGCTGACGACCGGCGGCGTCCTGCTGTCGATCATCCCGCTCGCCATCGCCATGATCGTGCTGCAGCGCTTCTGGCGCGGCGGCCTGACGGAAGGCTCCGTGAAGTGACGACTCCCCCGACGACCTCCCACTACCTGACGGACACCGGACCGGGCTCCGGCCGCCGCCGGGCCCCCCGCTCGTGGCTGCACACCGACGCCCCTGCGCTCCCGCTGGACGGGGAGTGGCGCTTCCGCCTGCTCCCCGCCGCTCCGGGGACCCCGGGCGGCGCCGGCGTGCTGCCGGAGGGCGAGGGCGTGGACGCCGTCGGGGACGAGTCGTTCGACGACTCCGGCTGGGATCTGATGCCGGTGCCCTCGCACTGGGTGCTGCAGGGCGACGGGCGCTACGGACTGCCGGCCTACACGAACGTGCAGTTCCCGTTCCCGACCGAGCCGCCGTTCGTTCCGGACGCGAACCCGACGGGCGACTACCGCCGCACCGTCGTGGTCCCGGAGGAGTGGGACTCCGCCGAGGCGGTCGTCCTGCGCTTCGACGGGGTCGAGTCCCGGTACCGCGTCTGGGTCAACGGCGTCGAGATCGGCATCGGCTCCGGCAGCCGGCTCGCGCAGGAGTTCGACGTCACCGGCGTCGTCCGCCCGGGCGAGAACCTCGTCGTGGTCCGCGTGCACCAGTGGTCGGCCTCGAGCTACGTGGAGGACCAGGACCAGTGGTGGCTGCCGGGGATCTTCCGCTCGGTGCACCTGCTCGCGCGCCCCGTCGGCGGGATCGAGGACGTGTGGCTGCGCTCCTCCTTCGCCGGCGGCGCGGGCCGCATCGAGACGGAGGTGACCGCCGCGGCCGACGCGTTCCCGCTGACGCTGCGCGTGCCCGGGCTCGGGATCGAGACGGTCTGGGCCTCGGCGGAGGAGATCGCCGCGGTCGAGGTACCCGAGGTCGAGCCGTGGTCGGCGGAGGCTCCGCGCCTCTACGACGCGACGCTCGCCTCAGCCGGCGAGACGGTCTCGCTGCGGCTCGGCTTTCGCACGGTCGAGATCCGCAGCGACCGCTTCCTGGTCAACGGCGAGCGCGTCGTCTTCCACGGAGTCAACCGCCACGAGACGCACCCCGACCGCGGTCGAGCGTTCGACGAGGACTCCGCCCGCGAGGACCTCGCGATGATGAAGCGCTTCAACGTGAACGCCATCCGCACCAGCCACTACCCGCCGCATCCCCGTCTGCTCGACCTCGCCGACGAGCTCGGCTTCTGGGTGGTCCTCGAGTGCGATCTCGAGACCCACGGCTTCGAGCGGGTCGGCTGGGCGGGCAACCCCAGCGACGACCCCGCCTGGCGCGAGGCCTACCTCGACCGCATCGAGCGGACCGTCGAGCGCGACAAGAACCACCCCAGCATCGTGCTCTGGTCCCTCGGCAACGAGGCGGGCACCGGCGCGAATCTCGCCGCGATGTCCGCCTGGGTGCACGGCCGCGACCCGGAGCGCCCCGTCCACTACGAGGGCGACTACACCGGCGCCTACACCGACGTGTACTCGCGGATGTACTCCTCGATCCCCGAGACCGAGCGGATCGGCACCGACGGCTCGCTCACTCCGCTCCTCGGCTGCTCCCCCGGCGAGTCCGCTCGGCAGCGCTCCAAGCCCTTCCTGCTCTGCGAGTACGTGCACGCGATGGGCAACGGCCCGGGAGCGATCGACCAGTACGAGGACCTCGTCGACCGCTTCCCGCGGCTGCACGGCGGCTTCGTCTGGGAGTGGCGCGACCACGGCCTGCGGGCGCGCACGCCGGAGGGCGTCGAGTACTACGCGTACGGCGGCGACTTCGGCGAGGTGGTGCACGACGGCAATTTCGTGATGGACGGCATGGTGCTCTCCGACGGCACGCCCAGCCCGGGCCTGTTCGAGTGGAAGCAGATCGTCGCTCCGGTGCGCCTCACGGTCCGTGGCGACGGCGTCGTCATCGAGAACCGCCGGCACGACGCCTCCACCGCCGATCTGCGCTTCGCGTGGCGGGTCGAGCGGGACGGGCGGGTCACCGCGGAGGGAGTGCTCGACGCCCCGGTCATCGCGGCCGGCGACGCCGTGCACGTGGAGCTCCCCGCGCTCGAGGTGCGTCCCGGCGGCGAGACCTGGCTCACCGTCGACGCGGTCCTCGACGCCTCGACCGCCTGGGCGGAGGAGGGCCACGTGCTCTCCACCGGTCAGCACCTCCTCGCCGTGCCGTCGGCGGTGCCCGCGTGGACCCGCGCCGTCCGCGCCGCTCCGCCCCTCGAGGGCGGCGCGCTCGGAGTCGCGCGGTTCCGCGACAGCCGGCTCGCCTCCCTCGCCGGCCTGCCCGTCGACGGACCGCGCGCCGAGCTCTGGCGCGCCCCGACCGACAACGACGAGGGCGCGGGCTTCCCCGGCTACGTCACCGGCGACCCGTACGACGGCGACGGCCGCGGGATGCCGGCCCCCTCCTCCGCCGCCCGCTGGCGCGAGGCCGGACTCGACCGCCTGGTCGGCCGCGTGCAGGAGGTGGACGCCTCCGCCGGGCTCCGCCGC
Organism: Rathayibacter sp. AY1C6; assembly: GCF_002931535.1. NCBI lineage: Bacteria > Bacillati > Actinomycetota > Actinomycetes > Micrococcales > Microbacteriaceae > Rathayibacter > Rathayibacter sp. AY1C6. The sequence continues at coordinate 96,983 of NZ_PSWC01000010.1, forward strand.
GTGACCCGCTTCTCGGCCGCGGACCTCGATGCGGGACTCCTGATGGAGGAGCGCTGGAGCGTCGACGGGGAGAGCACGGTCCTCCGCGTCGACCTCGTGCCGACCCGGGGCTGGGACTCCGTCTGGCCGCGGCTGGGCATCCGGATCGACATGCCCGCGTCGATCGACGGCGCGGAGTGGTTCGGCACCGGCCCGCTCGAGTCCTACCCCGACAGCCTCCGGGCCGCGCGGGTGGGGCGCTTCACGGCGGACATGGACCGGCTGACGACTCCGTACGCCCGCCCGCAGGAGAGCGGTCACCGCAGCAGCGTGCGCGAGCTGACGCTGACGGAGGCGGGCTCGCCCCGGCTCCGCATCGAAGCCGCGCGCGACCTGCACGGGCGCCTCCCCGGCTTCACCCTGGCGCGGCACACGCCGCAGGAGATCACGGCAGCCGCGCACCCGCACGAGCTGCCGGAGTCGGAGCGCGCGGTCCTCGTGATCGACGCCGCCCAGCACGGCCTGGGCTCCCGCGCGTGCGGTCCGGACGTGTGGCCCGACTTCCAGCTGCGGCCGGAGGCGCGGACGATCCTCCTCCGCTTCACCGCGGCCGGCTGAGCGCCGGGAGAGGACGAGGGAAGGCCCGCGGGATCGCGTCCCGCGGGCCTTCCCTCGTCCTCCGGACGCGTCAGTCGCTCTGCGTGCGCGGCAGCGGTCCGCCGATGAAGAGGTCCGTGTTCATGCGCCGGCGGCGCATCACGACCAGGACGGCCGCGCAGGCGACGAGCGACGCGGCGACCGCGCCGCCGCCGATCATCAGCGCGGTGGTCGGCGTGATGCCGGCCGGTCCCGCCGAGGCGGCCGTGCTGAGGAAGGCGGTGCGCGCGGCGCTGATCGCGGTGCCGCAGACCTGCTGCGCCTCCCACGGTGCGGCCGTGGTGTCGCTGTCACGGTAGGAGACGGTCACAGCTGCCGTGCGGTGCGACTCGCGGCCGAAGGCGACGACGCAGTAGACGGAGGGGTCGGGGTCGGCGATGACCGCGTCGCCCAGCGCCAGCTCTGCCCAGCCGATGGAGTCGGACTGCACGGCGACGTCGCCGGCGGCCAGGTCGGCGCGGGCCCCGGAGGTCTCGAAGGCGCCCACGGCGACCTCCTCGTCGGCGTCGAAGCCCCAGACGGCGCCGCGGGGCGCCTCGGTGCTGCCGTCGCCGAGCTCGCGCGGCTCGAGCAGGAGGCCGTTGCCGGTGGAGGGCGCGAGCCGGAAGACGACCTTGGCGGCGGAGCCCTGGTCGCCCGTGAGGTCGACCGTGAAGGCGCCCGACTTGGTGATCAGCGCGGTCGGCACGGTCGCGGTGCCACTCCCCGCCTCGAGGGTCAGCGGGGTCTTGGTGCCGTTCGGGTCGCGGAGGACCGCCGAGACGGCCTCGCCGCTCGCGAAGCCGGTGTACGAGAAGCCGACGCCGTAGAAGCGGGCGAGCTCGACGGTGAGCGCCTCCGGCTGGACGGCGAGCTCGCGGGTGAGGAAGACGTCCGCGGTCGCGGCACCGGCCGCCGGCTTCGCGCCCTCGGTCGAGGTGCCGAGCTCGGTGCGTCCGGGGGCCGACGCCGCCGGAGTGACGGCGCCCGCACCGGAGGAGCCGGCGGTGCCGGACGTGGTGGTGCCGGTTGTGGTGCCGCCGCCGGAGGTGCCGCCGGACGTCGCTCCGCCGGTGGTGCCGCCGCCGGAGCCGGAGCCGCCGGAGGACGATCCGCCGCCGGTGGAGGGCTGACCGCCGCCGGAGCCGCCCTGCTGGCCGCCGCCGGTCGATCCACCGCCGGTCGATCCACCGCCGGTCGATCCACCGCCGGTGGATCCGCCGCCGGTGGATCCGCCGCCGGTGGAGGGCTGGCTCGGCTGCTGGGGCGCGGGGTCGACCGGTGCCGGATCGACCGGCGCGGGGTCCACGGGCGCGGGGTCGACGGGAGCGGGCTGCTCGGGTTCTGCCGGCTCCTCGGGCACTCCGGGAACGGACGGCTCCTCGGGGACGCCGGGAACGGGGTCGGAGCCGCCGTCGCCCGGCTGCTCGGGATCCTCCGGCACGCCGGGGATGGTCGTCGCGGCCGGCTGCTCGACCGTGGTCGAGACCGTCGAGGCGGAGGGGGCCGCGACGGCCGCTCCGGGGAGGGCCAGGCCGAGCACGAGCGCCGCGAGAGCGGCGGCGGGCAGGGCGAGTCGGCGGGATGACGGCATGGCGGTTCCTTCCTCCACGGGCGACGATCTGCGTCCGCGCACGGAGGAGCGCACTCCCCCCTCACGAGGGTAAGGGCGAGAGGCGAGCTTTCGCGAGCCGTCCCGTCCCCCGTCAGAGGGACGTCGCGGTCGTGCTTCCGTCCGGACGGCCCGGTCGAAGCTCACCCGCGATCGAGGAGGGCCCGCCGGAGCCGCGCGGGATCGACCCGCCAGAAGGTGTGCACGCGCCCGTCGATCAGCACCACCGGGATCTCCTCAACGAAGCGCTCGTGCAGCTCGGGATCGTCGAGGATCGACACCTCCGAGACGGCGACCGACGCCTCGCCGCCCAGATCGGCGACCACCTGCTCGACCACGGTCCGCGCGTCGTCGCAGAGATGACAGCCCGGCTTGCCCACGAGCGTCAGCTCCACGTCCACCATGCGGTCAGTGTACGGCGGCCCCGGCGACGGGCGCCGAGACGGCGAGCGCCACCGGGATGATCCGTGAACGCAGACGAGCGCCCGACCCCGGAAGGGCGGACGCTCGAGTGGGAAGAGGCGCGAGCCTACTTCTTGTTGCGACGCTGGTGGCGAGTCTTGCGAAGCAGCTTGCGGTGCTTCTTCTTCGCCATACGCTTGCGACGCTTCTTGATGACAGAACCCACGAAGACCTCACAACGTTCAGGGGGTCGACCGCCCGACGGGCGGCCGCTTACGAAAAACTGGCTCCCGCGAGCTTACACGACCCGGGGCTCCACCGTTTCCGGCTCCTCGGCGCCCCTCACTTGCGGATGCGCAGCGCCTCCGCGACCTTCGTCGCTCCCTCGCTGACGCCCCGCTGGATGTCCTGCACCACGGTGCTGACCTGGTGGGTGCGCTCGGCGAGCGCCCGGCCCAGCGACTCCGCCCGGGCCGCGGTCGGAGCGTCGAGCAGGGCGCCGGCCGCCTCGTCCTCGGCGAGGAAGGGCAGCAGCCAGTCCTCGACCTCCGCCAGCGGCGCGTACTCGAGCGCGTAGAAGCGGTGCTGTCCGCTCTCGCGCACCGTGACGAGGCCGGTCTCGCGCAGCACCTTGAGGTGCTTGGAGACGGTCGGCTGGCTCAGCTCGAGGCGCGCCACGATCCGCGACACGCTCATGCCCTCGGCCGAGCCGTCCCGCCGCTGCTCGAGCAGCAGGGCGAGGATGTCCCGGCGGGTCCCGTCCGCGATCACCCCGAAGATGTCAGCCATGCGCCCAGGCTAGTCAGCGCCCCGAGAGCCCGGCACCGAGCGGGTAGCATGGCCGCGATCGAGTGGAGGATCCGCCGTGGTGGTTCGGCAGCAGTTCCGCAGCCCCGTGGGCGTCTCGCCCGTCTCCCCCTGGTCGGGTTTCGAGCGGGCCCGCGACCTCATCGACGACTTCGCCGGACGCTCGCCGTCCCGCTTCGCGATCCTCATCTTCTCGGCGCTCGTGCTCGTGTTCACCCTGCTGTTCTCGCTGCCGGTGTCGAGCACCACGGGCACCGTCACTCCGCTGCACGACGCCTTCTTCACCGCGATGTCGGTGATCTGCGTGACCGGCCTCGCGACGGTCGACATGGCGACGCACTGGTCGGCGTTCGGCCACTCGATCATCTTCGTCGGCGTGAACATCGGCGCTCTGGGAGTGCTGACGCTCGCCTCGATCATGGGCCTGGCGATCTCGCGCCGCCTCGGGCTCCGGGCGAAGCTCATGGTCGCCAGCGACTCGAACCCTCTGCGGATCCACTCCGGCCCCGTCGCCGAGGGCCAGGCCGTGCGCCTGGGCGAGATCGGCGGGCTGCTCGCCACCGTCGCGATCAGCGCCGCCGCGATCGAGATCATCGTCGCGCTCCTGCTGTTCCCGCGGATGCTGATCGACGGGATCCCGATCGGCGAGGCCGTCTGGCACTCCTTCTACTACTCCGCGATGGCGTTCACGAACACCGGCTTCGCCCCGAACGCCGCGGGACTCACCCCGTTCGAGGACGACTACTGGTTCCTCGGCATCCTGATGCTCGGCGTCTTCCTCGGCTCGATCGGCTTCCCCGTCATCTACGCCTTCTCCCGCGGCTGGCGGCGCCCGCGCAAGTGGTCGGTGCACGTGAAGCTGACGCTGGTCACCTCCGTGATCCTGCTCGTCGCCGGGGCCGTCCTCTACATCGTGCTCGAGTTCGACAATCCGAGGACCTTCGGCAGCCTCGATGCGGGAGACACCGTCTTCCAGTCCTTCTTCCTCTCGACGATGACGCGGTCGGGCGGCTTCTCGACGATCTCGGTCCCCGACCTCAACGGCTCGAGCCTGCTCGTGACGGACATGCTGATGTTCATCGGCGGAGGATCGGCCTCCACGGCGGGCGGGATCAAGGTCACGACCCTCGCGATCCTGTTCCTGGCCGCCTTCGCCGAGGCCCGAGGCAACAACGACATGGAGGCGTTCGGCCGCCGGATCCCGAACGACGTCCTGCGCCTGGCCGTCTCGGTCGTGCTGTGGGGCGCGACGACGGTCGCCGTGTCGAGCGTCCTGATCCTGCACATCACCGAGGCCTCGCTCGACCACGTGCTCTTCGACGTGATCTCGGCCTTCGCGACCTCCGGGCTCTCGACGGGGCTCACCGCGGAGCTGCCGCCGTCCGGGGTCTACATCCTGGCGCTGACGATGTTCATGGGCCGCGTTGGTACCGTGACTCTCGCCGCCGCGCTCGCCGCGAGCCAGCGGAGGCAGTTGTTCAGACGACCGGAAGAGAGGCCCATCGTTGGTTGACCGCATCAGGTACGACGCCCCGGTGCTGGTGATCGGCCTCGGGCGCTTCGGAGCCGCCACGGCCGGCCAGCTCGACCGCCTCGACCGCGAGGTCCTCGCCATCGACGCCGACGCCGGTCTCGTGCAGAAGTGGTCGGAGCGGGTCACCCACGCGGTGCAGGCCGACGCCCGCTCGCTCGACGCCCTCGCGCAGATCGGCGCGCAGGACTTCCAGGTCGCCGTCGTCGCGGTCGGCTCCTCCATCGAGGCGTCCGTGCTGATCACCGCGAACCTCGTCGACCTCAAGATCCCGCAGATCTGGGCGAAGGCGATCTCGCGCTCGCACGGCAAGATCCTCGAGCGGATCGGCGCGAACCACGTGATCTACCCCGAGGCGGAGGCGGGCGAGCGCGTCGCGCACCTGGTCTCGGGCCGCATGCTCGACTTCATCGAGTTCGACGACGACTTCGTGCTCGCGAAGATGTACCCGCCCAAGCCGATCCGGGGGCTGACGCTCACGGAGTCGGGCGTGCGCCGCAAGCACCGCGTGACCGTCGTCGGCGTCAAGAGCCCGGGCAAGCCCTTCACCTACGCGACCGAGCAGACCGTCGTCTCGAACCACGACCTCATCGTGGTCAGCGGCACCCCCAGCGACATCGAGCGCTTCGCGGCCCTCGGCTCCTGACCCGCGCCCCCTCCCTCCTCCTCCTCTGCGGGATGCCGCTCCGGTACGCCCGCTCCGGCGTGTCGCGTACCCGAGCGGCGTCTCGCGGAGAGGAGGGCGGAGTCAGGAGGCGGCGAGCTCGCGGGCGCGGGCCAGCGCGGCGTCGGTCGCCCGCGTGAAGAGGGCGGCGAGGTCGGCCTCCTGCAGGACCGCGACGGCCCGCTCGGTGGTGCCCTTCGGGCTCGTGACCCGCCGGCGCAGCTCCGCGGGCTCCTCGCCGGAGTCCGCGAGCAGCTCGGCCGCGCCGCGGAACGTGCCGACCACCATCGTCGACGCCTGCTCCGGAGTGAAGCCCTTCGCGACAGCGGCCGCGATGAGCTCCTCGATCAGCAGGAACACGTAGGCGGGCCCCGAGCCGGAGATCGTCGAGAGCGCGTCGAGCTGCGACTCCGGCACCTCGACCACCTCGCCGACCGTCTCGAACAGGCGGCGCACGAGCGCCAGGTCCTCGTCGCCGGACCGCGTGCCCGCGCTGAGGCCGGTGACGGCGCGGCCCACGACCGCGGGAGTGTTCGGCATCGAGCGGAGCACGGCGACGGACGCGGGCAGGTGCCGCTCGAACGTGGCCGCGGTCACGCCGGCGGCGACGGAGACGACGACTGCGCCCGAGGCGAGCGCATCGGCGATCTCGTCGAGCAGGTCCGGCACCATGTGCGGCTTGACGGCCACGAGCACGATCGCCGCGCCCTCGACCGCGCGCCGGTTGGCCTCCGGGTCGTCCGCGGTGGCGAAGGCGGTGACCACCGGGTGGCCGTCCCACGCGGCGGCCTTCGCGGAGTCGCGGTTGGTCACCCGCACGCCCCCCTCGACGCGCACGCCGGGAGCCAGCAGGCCCTGGAGGATCGCACCCCCCATCGAGCCGAGGCCGAGGACGGCGATGGACGGGAGCAGGACGGGCGCATCGGTCACGCCGCTCATCCTACGAAGAGCCCGCGGCAAGGGGGTCCGGGTGCGGTCCGGCGCCTCGTAGGATGGCCCGACCATCCAGCGGCGAGCCCGAGGAGACCACGTGAGCGCATCCGAAGGCGGCACCGCGATCATCGCGGCGCTCGCGGCCAACCTCGGCATCGCCCTGACGAAGTTCGTCGCCTGGTTCTTCTCCGGATCGGCCTCCATGCTCGCCGAGGGCGTGCACTCGCTCGCCGACTCCGGCAATCAGCTGCTCCTGCTGCTCGGCGGCCGCAAGTCGCGGAAGGCCGCCGACGAGGAGCACCCGTTCGGCTACGGGCGAGAGCGCTACGTCTACGCCTTCGTGGTGTCGATCATCCTGTTCTCCGTCGGCGGCGTCTTCTCGTTCTACGAGGGCATCGAGAAGATCGCCGAGCCGCACGAGCTCGAGAACGCCTGGCTGCCGATCCTGGTCCTCGTGATCTCGATCTGCCTCGAGGGCTACTCGCTGCGCACCGGAGTGAAGGAGTCGAACCGGGTCCGCGGCTCGCAGTCCTGGTTGCAGTTCATCCGCCGGGCGAAGGCGCCGGAGCTGCCGGTCGTGCTCCTCGAGGACGTCGCCGCGCTCACCGGTCTGACGTTCGCGCTGCTCGGAGTCGGGCTGACCGTGATCACCGGCGACTCGGTCTACGACGCGATCGGAACGATCATGATCGGCACCCTGCTGATCGTGGTGGCGATCGTGCTGGGCGTCGAGACGAAGAGCCTGCTGGTCGGCGAGGGGGCGACCCCCGCCGACGCCGCCTCGATCCGCGCCGCGCTCGAGGCCGGGCGCGACGTCGAGCGCGTCATCCACATGCGCACCCTCTACCTCGGGCCGGACGAGATCCTCGTGGCCGCGAAGCTCGCCTTCCCGGCCGCCGAGACCCTCGAGCACGTGGCCGCCGGGATCGACGCGGCGGAGAGGCGGATCCGCGAGGCCGTTCCCGCCGCCACCACGATCTACCTCGAGCCCGACGTCGACCGTGGACGCGCAGGATCGGCGGCGGCCCGTCCGGCCGTGACGGAGGCGGAAGGGACGGCCGCCGCGGCCGCTCCGGCCGCCTCCGCTCCGCCCGCCGCCTCCCCGCCGGCCGCGCCGCAGGGGAGCGCCTGAGATGCGCCGGGCCCTGGCGATCGTCAACGAGCGCGGTGCCGGGCTCGGCGCGCTCGAGCCGATGCTGACCGAGCGGGGGTTCGCCGTCGACGCCGTCGCAGGGACGGACCTCGACGCGATCGACATCCTCGCCCCCGACCTCGTCGTCACGCTCGGCTCCAGCGCCGGCGTCTACGAGACCTCGCGGCACCCCTTCATCAGCCCCGAGATCGCGCTCCTGCAGGACCGGATGCACCACCGCCGTCCCACGCTCGGCGTCTGCTTCGGAGCGCAGCTGATCGCGACCGCCCTGGGCGAGTCCGTCCATCCCGGATCGGCCCGCGAGGTCGGCTTCCGCCCGGTCGTGCTCACGGAGGAGGGCGCCGGCTCCCCGCTCCGGCACCTCGCCGGCGTCGACGTGATGCAGTGGCACGGCGACACCTTCGCGCTGCCGAGCGGAGCAGCGCTGCTGGCGTCGTCGCCGGCGGGCGAGGTGCAGGCGTTCGCCGTGGAGGACTGGCTCCTCGGCGTGCAGTTCCACCCCGAGCTGACCGGCACGATGGCCGCGCAGTGGCTCGAGGGCGACGGGGAGTGGGCAGGAGCGGCGGGCTACGACGCCGCCGTGCTCGCCGACGACGTCGCGGCGGAGCGCTTCGAGCGGATGCACGCGGCGACGCGGCTCGCGCTGACGGAGTGGCTGGGCGCTCCGAGCTGAGGGTTCGGCGGCGGTCGGCGTCAGCGGCGGTCGGCGTCAGCGGCGGTCGGCGAAGAAGTCGAGCAGGAGCCGCGAGCACTCCGCGGCGCGGACCCCGGGGTACACCTCGACCACGTGGTTGTGCCGGCGGTCGCGGAGGAGGTCGTGCACGGATCCGGAGGCGCCCGCCTTCTCGTCCCACGCACCGAAGACGACGCGGTCGATCCGCGCCGCCAGGATCGCTCCGGCGCAGAGCACGCACGGCTCGAGCGTGACCACCAGCGTGCAGCCCTCGAGATGCCAGTCGCCGCGGGCCTCGGCCGCCGCGCGGATCGCGACCACCTCGGCGTGCGCCGTCGGATCCCGCCGCAGCTCGCGCTCGTTGCGCCCCAGCCCGAGCACCGCACCCTCCGAGTCGAGGACCACCGCGCCCACGGGGACGTCGCCCCAGCCCGCGGCCCGCCGCGCCTCGTCGAGCGCCAGGCCCATCCACTCCTCGGAGCGGCGGGGGACGCGGAGATCGCTGTCGCGCATCGCTCCCCCTCCTGCGGCGGCCCGCTGCGGCCGGTGGGGCGCCGCTCCGGCCAGTAGATTGAGCTTATGCGCGTCCACGTAGCCGACCACCCGCTGATCACCCACAAGCTCACCGTGCTGCGTGACAAGCGCACCCCCTCCCCCACCTTCCGGCAGCTCGCCGAGGAGCTGATGACGCTCCTCGCCTACGAGGCCACCCGCGGCGTCCGCACCCGCACCGTCACCATCGAGACCCCCGTGACGCAGACCACCGGCCTCGCGCTCAGCGACCCGCAGCCGCTGGTCGTCCCGATCCTCCGGGCCGGCCTCGGGATGCTCGAGGGCATGGTCAAGCTCATCCCGACCGCCGAGGTCGGCTTCCTGGGCATGGCACGCAACGAGGAGACGCTCGAGCCGACCACGTACGCGGAGCGCCTGCCCGACGACCTGTCGAACCGCCAGTGCTTCGTCCTCGACCCGATGCTCGCGACCGGCGGCTCGCTCGTCGCGGCCATCCAGTTCCTCTTCGACCGGGGAGCGGTCGACGTCACCGCCGTCTGCCTGCTCGCCGCCCCCGAGGGCCTGGCCGCCGTCGAGAAGGCCTTCGGCGACCGCGACGTGACCATCGTCCTCGGCTCCCTCGACGAGAAGCTCAACGAGCTCGGCTACATCGTCCCCGGCCTCGGCGACGCGGGCGACCGCCTCTACGGCCTCGCGGGCTGAGCCCGCCGGCCCCCGGACGAGCGGGCCTTCCGTCGCGCCCCGGAACAGGAAGCCCCGCTGAGCCGTGCCGGTCGGCCGGCGCAGCGAGGGTCTCGACAGCCCCCACCGCGACCGTCCGGCAAAGCCCATCCTGCGGATCGAGCAGCCCGCGCAGCGGGCGCATCGAGGTCCCCAATCACGGCGCGCGCCTCCTCCCGAGCACCGGAACCACCCCCGACGCGCCGTCCATCCCCACGGAAGTGTTGACGCCGTGCACCGGCCTCCGCTTTACTGGCGGACATGACTGACACCCTGCACGCCCCGACCTCCCTCGAGGCCATCGGGAATGCCGGCATGATGATGGCCGGTGGCCCCGTCATGTGCTGTCGAATGTGTGCATGAGGAACTGACCTCGCCGGATCCCCGCACCGCCTCCGCCCGCTGATCGTCACGATCGGCTGAGCGTCCGAGGCGCGGACGATCCCCTGGATGCCCCGCATCCGTCTCTGCCGCCACCGCGCACCGCGGGCCGGCTCGATCGCGCACACCCGGATCCGCTCCCTCGGACACTCGTCCCGGATCCGACCAGCCAAGGACTCGTCATGACCCTCCTCCACACCCGCACCGCCACCGCCACCACCCCCACCGAGGCGCCCCGCCTCCAGCCGGTCGCCGACGCCGCGCCCGCAGCGCCCCGCCTCCGCGCCGTCCCCCAGGGCACCGAGGCCCGCGGCTTCGCCCTCTACGTCGGCATCGACGAGGCCAAGGCCCGTGCCGCCGGAGTCGACCTCGGCCGCCTGGTCGAGGAGCTCAAGCGCGTCACGGCGCAGCTCGCCCCCGACGCCGAGACCTACGCCTCCGTCGCCCTCGCCCCGCAGGGCGCCGGCGGCCGCGACGTGGACGTGGTCCGCCTCGCGCTGCAGGACCCGGCCGCCGTCGCCAAGCGCCGCTCCGACGCCGAGCCCGATCCCGACCGTGCACCCGGCGGCGTCGTCATCGACATCTCCCGCAAGCGCGTCATCCTCGACGAGGAGACCACCCCCCTCACCTACAAGGAGTTCGAGCTCCTCCAGTACCTCGTGCTCCGCGAGGGCCGCACCATCGAGCGCGCCGAGCTCATCGCCTCGCTCTGGGGCGCCGCGGACGACGACGCGCCGAACGAGCGCACCATCGACGTCCACGTCCGCCGCCTCCGCGCCAAGCTCGGCCGCTACGAGGAGATCGTGCGCACCGTCCGCGGAGTCGGCTACCGCTTCGACCGCCACGCCGACGTCGCCATCCGCTACGCGTCGACGCCGTCGCCGGATCTGTTCTGAACCGTGAGGAGAGCGCTTGCGCTCTCCTCACCGCGGTCGGCTTCGCGAGGGGTCGCGATTCGGAGAGCGGGTCGCGACCGGCTAGCGGGAAACGCTGACACGCGTTTCCCGCGTTCGCCTCGAGGGCGGAACGTCCTCTCGACCTCCGGAGATGTGCGCGCACCGCCCCTACCCTGGAAAGGGCTGCTCGGCGGCCTGCTGTGTGGCCGAGGCCGTGGGGGGCGGGGCGCGCCTCGCGGGGCAGGACGACGGAGGCGTAGGTCTCGGCGTCGGGGGCGAGCTGCGCCG
>NZ_PSWC01000011.1:0-103371 GCF_002931535.1 Rathayibacter sp. AY1C6
TAAAGACTGTCGGAGCTGACCGGTACTAATAAGCCGATAACTTGATAATCACTACACTCATACCGTTGTAAAGGCTGGTAGGAGTGGTCAGAGATTGCTCGCGTCCACTTTGTGGTTCCCAGAAGACGGGCACCCCGCATCCTCCTTCGGGAGGTGCGGAACAATTGAATACACGCACGGCGTGTAACCCAGATTTGACCATGTGCCCTCGGGTGCGTGTGTCGCCAGGGTTACGGCGGCCATAGCGAGAGGGAAACGCCCGGTCACATTCCGAACCCGGAAGCTAAGACTCTCAGCGCCGATGGTACTGCAGGGGGGACCCTGTGGGAGAGTAGGACACCGCCGGACACCATTCACGATGGCCACCCAGAAATGGGTGGCCATCGCTGTTTAACCGGTCGGTCTCTGTTCGAGGACGAACAGGAGCGGCCGGAGCGACGATGACCGTCGTCGCCCGACTCCGTAACGAGGAGCAGCGATGTCTCAGCACGACCCGACGCCCTCCCCGGAATCGAGGCCGCTCCAGAACGGCTTCGACCCCGTGGAGGAGCACGTCCTGTCAGACGAGCTCCTCCGGATCGAGCAGACTCCGCTCGACAAGAGGGCAGCCGGATACGTCCAGCTGCAGGAGCAGCTGCGCATCCGTCTCGAGAACGCGGACCGCGACCGATGACCGACGACTCGCGACTCGACTCGGCTCTCGCGGAACGGGGCATCGCCCGGTCCCGCACCCATGCCGCTCGGATGATCGCCGACGGTCTGGTGACGGTGGACGGCGTCCCTGCACTGAAGCCCTCGATCCGCGTCCGCGACGATCAGGACGTCGCGGTCGCCGGCCTCGACCACTACGTCAGCCGGGCCGCCCACAAGCTGCTCGCCGCCCTCGACACCTTCGCGACGGTGCGAGTCGCCGGCCGGAACGCTCTCGACGTCGGGGCGTCGACGGGCGGGTTCTCGCAGGTCCTGCTCGAGCGCGGCGCCGCCTCGGTGATCGCCCTCGACGTCGGGCACGCGCAGCTCGCTCCCCGGATCCGGTCCGACGATCGCGTCCACGTGGTGGAGGGGTTCAATGCGCGGGATCTCACCGCCGCCCGGCTCGCCGAAGCCGCCAGGACCGAGATCGTTCCGGACCTGGTCGTGTCCGACGTGTCCTTCATCTCCCTGCGGATGGTTCTGCCTCCGGTCGCCGCCTCTGTGGATCCGCTCGCTGACTTCGTGGTGCTGGTGAAGCCGCAGTTCGAGGTCGGCCGCTTGGGGGTGCGGGAGGGGATCGTCCGGGATCCGGAGCTGCGTCGCGAGGCCCTCTCGGACGTCCTGTGGTCGGCGTGGGACCTGGGGCTCGGCGTCGTCGGGCTGGCCGAGTCGCCACTCCCGGGGGGCGCTGGGAATCGCGAGTATCTGGCGCACCTCCACCGCGACCGCGGAACGATTCCGACAGAATGGAGGGACGCGGTCACCGCGCTCACCACCGGGTGACGCGATCGTGTCCGCCGCTGTCGACCGACCAGAAGGACACACCCTCGATGCAGTCCCCTCGTGACGAGCGCAACATCCTCGTCGTCGCCCACACCGGACGGACGGACTCCCTCGATGCGGCGGTCCTCGTCGTCGAGCGTCTCCGGAACTCCGGCGCCCACCCCGTCCTCTGCGCCGACGACAAGGGCGACATCGTCGCGGTCGCTCCGGATCTGAGCGACGTCGCCGTGCTCGGGTCCGACGTGCCGCTCGAGTCCATCGAGCTCGTGTTCGTGCTCGGCGGGGACGGGACTATCCTCCGCGCGGCGGAGATCGTCCGGTCCGGGACGGCCCCTCTGCTCGGCGTGAACCTCGGTCACGTCGGGTTCCTCGCCGAGAGCGAGCGGGACGATCTCGACGACGCCGTCGCCCGTGCGCTCGACGGCGACTACGCGGTCGAGGAGCGGATGACCCTGCAGGTGCGCGTCAAGATCGACGAGGCCGTCGTCTACGAGACCTGGGCGCTCAACGAGGCCACCGTCGAGAAGGGCAGCCGCGAGCGGATGCTCGAGGTCATGGTGGGCGTCGACGGACGGCCGCTGTCGAGCTTCGGCTGCGACGGCATCGTCGTGTCCACTCCGACCGGTTCCACCGCTTACGCCTTCTCCGGAGGCGGCCCCGTCGTGTGGCCGACCGTCGAGGCGATGCTCCTCGTTCCGCTCAGTGCCCATGCGCTCTTCGCGCGGCCCCTCGTCGTGGGTCCGTCGTCGAGCCTCGCCGTCGAGGTCAAGGAGAGGACCGACGGCGTCGGCGTCCTCTGGGCCGACGGCCGGCGCGCCTACGAGCTGCCGCCGGGAGCGCGCGTCGTCTACCGTCGCTCGCCCGTGCCCGTGCGCTTCGCGCGCCTGCACGACGCCCCCTTCACCGATCGACTCGTGCACAAGTTCGGTCTCCCCATCCGCGGATGGCGGGGGTCGGCGGAGACGGAGTAAGGCCCGATGCTCGAAGAGCTGCAGATCCGCGACCTCGGAGTGATCGCCGAGGCGACGCTCCCGCTCGGACCGGGCTTCACCGCGGTCACCGGCGAGACCGGCGCCGGCAAGACGATGGTGGTCACGGCGCTCGGCCTCGTGCTGGGCGCGCGCTCGGACGCGTCCGCGGTGCGCTCGGGAGCGAAGCAGGCCTGGGTGTCGGGGCGCTGGCTGGTCCCCGAGGAGGGCCCGGTCGCCGAGCGCGTCCATGACGCCGGCGGTGATCTCGACGGCCCGGAGCTGCTCCTCGCGCGGTCGGTCTCGGCGGAGGGACGCGGGCGAGCCGTCGTCGGCGGCCGGAGCGCACCTGTCAGCGTGCTGAGCGAGCTCGCCGATCAGCTGGTCGTCGTGCACGGGCAGTCGGACCAGATCCGCCTCCGCTCCGCCGCGGCGCAGCGCGAGGCGCTCGACCGGTTCGGGGGACCCGGTCTCGCCGACGCCCTCTGCGACTACGCGAGCGCCTTCGAGCGCTGGCGGGCCAACCGGGAGGAGCTCGACTCGCTCACCGAGGCCCGGGAGACGCGCGCCCGCGAAGCCGAACGGCTCCGCTCGGCCCTCGCCGAGATCGAGGTGGTCGCCCCCCAGCGCGGGGAGGACGTCGAGCTCGCGGCGCAGTCCGCCCGGCTCGGGAGCATCGAGCAGCTCCGGCTCGCCGCCGGCGAGGCCCGCGAGGCGATCTCGTCCGAGGAGCTGGACGGGCGGGACGCGCTCGGGCTCCTCGAGACGGCGCGGCGCGTGCTGGAGCGGGCGGCCGAGCACGACGCCGCCCTGCAGCCGACGGTCCAGACGCTCGGCGAGGCGGCGGTGCTCCTCGTCGACGCCGCCGGCGGGCTCTCCTCCTACCTGGCGGAGCTCGACCTCGACGGCGCGCACGACCTGGAGCTGATCGAGAACCGGCGGGCGGAGCTGTCCCTGCTCGCCCGCACCTACGGACCGACGCTGGACGACGTGCTCGACCTGGTGGACTCCTCCGGACTCCGCCTGCTCGAGCTCGACGGCGACGACGAGAGGATCGCGGCTCTCGAGGCCGACACCGCGGCCGACGCGGACCTCGTCGACCGCCTCGCGACCCGGCTGACCGAGCTGCGGACCGCGGCGGCCGCCGAGCTGGGGGAGCGGGTCAGCGACGAGCTCACCGCGCTGGCCATGGCGGATGCGCGCCTGCACGTGAAGGTGACGGCCGCGGGGGAGCCGAGCGTCCACGGGCGCGACTCCGTCGAGATGCTGCTCCAGCCGCACACCGGGGCCGCACCCCGGCCCCTCGCCCGCGGAGCCTCGGGCGGCGAGCTCTCGAGGGTGATGCTCGCGATCGAGGTCGTGGTCGCCGCCAACGACCCGGTGCCGACGTTCGTCTTCGACGAGGTCGACGCGGGGGTCGGCGGAGCAGCGGCGATCGAGATCGGCCGACGGCTCGCGCGGCTCGCCGAGACGTCGCAGGTCATCGTGGTGACCCACCTCGCGCAGGTCGCCGCATTCGCCACGAACCACCTCCGCGTCGAGAAGGGCTCGGACGGCGCGGTGACCTCGAGCGCCGTGACGCAGCTCGACTCCGAGGAGCGGGTGTCCGAGATGGCGCGCCTGCTCTCGGGGCTCACCGACTCCGCCAACGCTCTCGCTCATGCGCGGGAGCTCCTCGAATCGAGCCGACGGGGCTGATCGCGAGCGGCCCGGGACGACATCGATCCGTCCCGGGCGGTCCGCCGCCGCCGTTCTGCTGTTACGGTGGAACCCCGTGGTGGACTTTACGAACGCGGGCCTTTCCTCTTCTTCTCCCTCGGATCCCGAGGGCTCCTCCGGGTCCTCGACCCGGAACGCTTCGACGGCCGGGCAGGACGCCCCCTCGAAGATCACGAAGCACATCTTCGTCACCGGCGGTGTCGTCTCCTCGCTCGGCAAGGGACTCACGGCCGCGAGCCTGGGCAACCTGCTGACCGCGCGCGGGCTGCGCGTCGTCATGCAGAAGCTCGACCCGTACCTCAACGTGGACCCGGGGACGATGAACCCGTTCCAGCACGGCGAGGTCTTCGTGACCGACGACGGCGCCGAGACCGATCTCGACATCGGCCACTACGAGCGCTTCCTCGACATCAACCTGAACCAGGCCGCGAACGTCACGACCGGCCAGATCTACTCGCGGGTCATCGCGCGCGAGCGCGCCGGCGAGTACCTCGGCGACACGGTCCAGGTCATCCCGCACATCACGGACGAGATCAAGCGGCGCATGCGCCTCCAGTCGGAGGACGACCCGCAGCCGGACGTCATCATCACCGAGATCGGCGGCACCGTCGGCGACATCGAGAGCCAGCCGTTCATCGAGTCGGCCCGCCAGGTCCGCCACGAGCTCGGCCGCCGCAACGTCTTCTTCGTGCACGTCTCGCTGGTGCCCTTCATGGGCGCCTCCGGCGAGCAGAAGACCAAGCCCACCCAGCACTCCGTCGCGGCGCTGCGCTCGATCGGCATCCAGCCGGACGCGCTGGTGCTGCGGAGCGACCGGCCCGTGTCGGAGTCGAACAAGCGCAAGATCGCGCTGATGTGCGACGTCGACGAGCAGGCCGTGGTCAACGCCAAGGACGTCGCGTCGATCTACGAGATCCCGCAGATGCTCAACGAGCAGGGCCTCGACGCTTACATCATCGACCAGCTGGGCCTCCCGGCCGGCGAGGTCGTCTGGGACGGCTGGTCGCGACTGCTCGAGGCCGTGCACGAGCCCAAGCACGAGGTCACCATCGGCCTGGTCGGGAAGTACATCGACCTGCCCGACGCCTACCTCTCCGTGACGGAGGCTCTGCGAGCCGGCGGCTTCGCGCAGCAGACGAAGGTCGCCATCCGCTGGATCGCCTCCGACGGGCTCGAGGACCCCGAGGCTGCGGCCAAAACGCTCTCCGAGCTCGACGGCATCTGCGTGCCCGGCGGCTTCGGCATCCGCGGCATCGAGGGCAAGCTCGGCGCGCTGCGCTTCGCGCGGGAGAACGGGATACCGACCCTCGGGCTCTGCCTCGGCCTGCAGTGCATGGTCATCGAGTACGCCCGCAACGAGGCCGGCCTCGAGGGGGCCTCGTCGTCGGAGTTCGACCCGGAGACGGAGTTCCCCGTCATCGCGACGATGGCCGAGCAGGTCGAGATCCTCGCGTCCGGGGACATGGGCGGCACGATGCGCCTCGGCCTCTACACGGCCGAGCTAGCCGAGGGCTCGATCGTCGCCGAGGTGTACGGCGCACCTGAGGCGGCCGAGCGCCACCGGCACCGCTACGAGGTCAACAACCGCTACCGCGACCGGATCGCCGAGGCGGGGCTCTGGTTCTCCGGCCTCTCGCCCGACGGCCACCTCGTGGAGTACGTCGAGCTGCCCCGCGAGAAGCACCCCTACTACGTGGGCACGCAGGCGCACCCGGAGCTCCGCTCGCGCCCGAACGCCGCGCACCCGCTCTTCCGCGGCCTCGTGACCGCCGCCCTCGAGCGCCAGGAGGCCTCGCGCCTCTTCCCGGCATCGGAGGCGGGCGCCGATGAGTGAGCCGCTGTCGGACGAGCTCGTCGAGCCGGAGGTCCTGACCAGTGAGCGCGTCTTCGACGGGATGGTCTGGGGCGTCCGCGCGGAGACGTTCCGCTACGGCGGCGGCGAGCTGCGCCGGGAGTTCCTCGATCACACGGGAGCCGTCGCGGTGCTGGCCCTCGACGACGAGGACCGCGTCGCCCTGATCAAGCAGTACCGGCACCCGGTCCGCACCCGCGAGTGGGAGATCCCGGCCGGCCTGCTCGACGTCGAGGGCGAGGATCCGCTGGTCGCCGCTCAGCGGGAGCTGGGCGAGGAGACGGACCTGCAGGCCGAGCGCTGGGACCTGCTCTCGGAGTTCGCCACCTCGCCGGGCGGCAGCGACGAGGTCATCCGGATCTACCTGGCCCGCGGGCTCTCGTCCACCGGCTCCGCCTTCGACCGCGAGGCGGAGGAGGCCGACATGGAGCTGCGGTGGGTGCCGCTGGACGAGGCGGTCGAGGCGGTCCTCGCCCGCCGGGTGCAGAACCCCTCGCTGACGATCGCGGTGCTCGCGGCGCACGCGTTCCGCTCGCGCGACTGGGACGGGCTGGGCGACGCGTCCTCGCCGTGGACGCGCCACCCGCGGGTCCGCCACCCCCGGGGGTGAGCCCCCGCGCCTGCGCCGAGGCGTACCTCCGGCAGGCGAGCGTGGAGCGCGGGCTCTCGGCGCACACGCTCGCGGCCTACCGGCGCGACCTGGAGCTCTACCTCGGCTGGCTCGAGGAGCGCGGGACCGTCGATCTGGCGCAGCTCGGACGCGTCGACGTGGGGGAGTTCTCCTCCTGGCTGGCCGCACGCCCGGAGCGGCCGCTCGCGGCGAGCTCGCGCGCACGGATCCTCTCGAGCGTCCGAGGGCTGCACCGCTTCGCCCTCGAGGAGGGGGTCGTCGCGGACGACGTGGCCCGGGACGTGCTGCCGCCGAAGATCCCGATGACCCTGCCGAAGGCGGTCACGGTCGAGCAGATGGCGGCGCTGCTCGACGCTGCGCGCGGCGAGGAGCTCGCGGACCTGCGGGACCGGGCCCTGCTGGAGCTGCTCTACGCGACGGGCGCGCGCATCTCGGAGGCGGTGGACCTGAACGTCGACGACGTGGTCGCCGCGGAGGTGGTGCGGCTGACGGGCAAGGGGTCCAAGCAGCGGATGGTGCCGCTCGGCCGCTTCGCCCGCGAGGCGGTCGACGAGTACCTCGTGCGTGCGCGGCCCGAGCTCTCGCGGAGGGGGCGCGCGACGCCGGCGCTCTTCCTGGGGGTCCGCGGGAGCCGCCTGTCGCGGCAGAGCGCCTGGCTGGTCATCCGCGCCGTCGCCGAGAAGGCTGGGCTGGACCGGGAGATCTCGCCGCACACCTTCCGGCACTCCTTCGCGACCCACCTGCTCGCGGGCGGCGCCGACGTCCGCGTGGTGCAGGAGCTCCTCGGGCACGCCTCGGTGGCGACGACGCAGATCTACACGCTGGTGACGGCGGACACGCTCCGGGACGTCTACACGTCCGCGCACCCGCGAGCGCGGCGCTAGAGCCGCGGACCCGCGCGGCGGGGCGCGGCGGCCGGGGAGCGGGGCGCCGGTACACTCGTCGGAGGCCGCGCGGGAGCGCACGCCGCCACGGAAGCGAGGACGACGCAGGTGACACGCAAGACGGACGACAAGGCCGAGCTCACCGGTCTCGAAGCCCCGACGCTCGGCCCGACCGGCCGCCCCCTGCGCGACTTCCCGCTGCCGGTGGAGCTCACCGGTCACGGCCCCGCCCGGATCATCTCGCTCTGCAACCAGAAGGGCGGCGTCGGCAAGACGACGACGACCATCAACCTGGGCGCGACCCTCGCCGAGTACGGCCGCCGCGTGCTGGCCATCGACTTCGACCCGCAGGGCGCCCTCTCGGCCGGCCTCGGGGTCACCACCTACGACGCCATCACGATCTACGACCTGCTCCTCGGCACCGTGAAGGACCCGGCCGAGGCGATCCGGAGGACCCGCGTGCCGGGCCTGGACGTCATCCCGGCCAACATCGACCTCTCCGCCGCCGAGGTCCACCTCGTCAACGAGGTCGCGCGCGAGCAGATCCTCGCCCGGGTGCTCCGCAAGGTGAGCGCGGACTACGACGTCATCCTGATCGACTGCCAGCCCTCGCTGGGCCTGCTCACGGTCAACGCGCTCACCGCGAGCCACGGCGTCCTCATCCCGCTCGAGTGCGAGTTCTTCGCGCTGCGCGGCGTCGCCCTGCTGATCGAGACGATCGACAAGGTCCGCGACCGGCTCAACCCGGTGATCGAGCTCGACGGCATCCTGCCCACGATGTACGACTCCCGCACCCTGCACTCGCGGGAGGTGCTCGACCGGGTGGTCGACGCCTTCGGCGACAGCGTGCTCGAGACGGTGATCGGCCGCACGGTGAAGTTCCCGGACGCCAGCGTGTCCGGCGTCCCGATCACCCAGTTCGCGCCCGAGCACAACGCCGCGAAGGCGTACCGCAAGCTCGCCAGGGAGCTGATCTCGCGTGGCGCGGTCGCCTGAGGTCCTCCTCGAGGAGCGCGCCGCTCCCCCCGGGTTCCACCTCGCGCTGACCAACTTCGAGGGTCCGTTCGACCTCCTGCTGAGCCTCATCGCGAAGCAGCAGGTCGACATCACCGAGATCGCGCTGAGCGCCGTGACGGACGAGTTCCTCTCGTACCTGCACGGGATCGACTCGCTCGAGGGGCTGGATCGCGCGTCGGAGTTCCTCGTCGTCGCCGCGACGCTCCTCGACCTGAAGATCGCCGGACTCCTGCCCCAGGGCGAGCTCGTCGACGCCGAGGACGCGGCGCTGCTGGAGGCGCGAGACCTGCTGTTCGCCCGGCTCCTGCAGTACCGCGCCTTCAAGCAGGTGTCGTCGTGGTTCGCCGAGCGGATCGCGATCGAGACCGCCCGCCACGTGCGGGACGTGCCTCTGGAGGAGGAGTACCGGTCCGCGAAGCCGGAGCTCGTCTGGACCCTGTCGCCCGCCGACTTCGCCGCCCTCGCGACCGTCGCCCTCGCTCCGCGCGAGCTGCCGACGGTGGGCCTGGACCACCTGCACGCCCCGCAGATCAGCATCCGGGAGCAGGCCGCGCACGTCGTGGCGATGCTGTGCGCCCGCGGGAGGGCCACCTTCGGCGAGCTGATCGCGGACGCCGACGAGAAGGGCGTGATCGTCGCGCGCTTCCTGGCCGTGCTCGAGCTCTACCGGCACGCCGCGATCTCGTTCGACCAGCCGGAGCCGCTCGGCGAGCTCACGCTGCGCTGGGTCGCCGAGCAGTGGAGCGATGCGAGCCTCGCCGCGCTCGGAGCCGACTATGACTCCTGACGCCGGCCCCGGGACCGTCGCGTTCGAGATCGACCGGGCGATCGAGGCGATCCTGATGGTCGCGGACGAGCCGCAGCCGCTCGCCTCCCTCGCGACCGCGCTGTCGAGGCCGATCGCCGTGGTCCGCCAGTCGATCGAGCGCCTGGTCGCCGACTACGACGGCGCCGACGGGGCGATCCGCCGGGGCTTCGAGCTGCGCGAGGTCGGTGCCGGCTGGCGGATCTACGTGCGCCGCGAGTACGACCCGGTGGTCAAGGACTTCGTCCTGACGCAGAACCCGACGCGGCTCTCGCAGGCGGCGCTCGAGACGCTCGCCGTGATCGCCTACAAGCAGCCGGTCTCGCGCGGTCAGGTCGCGCAGATCCGCGCGGTCAACGTCGACTCCGTCGCGCGCACCCTCCTCGGCCGCGGCCTCATCGCGGAGGTCGGCCACGACCCCGAGACGGGCGCGGTCCTCTACGGCACCACCGAGCAGCTGCTCGTGCACCTCGGCCTCACCTCGCTCGACGAGCTGCCGAAGATCTCCCCCCTACTGAGCGACGGAAGAGACGGATTCGATGAGCGCGCCTGACAGCGGCCCCGACGGCGAACGACTGCAGAAGGTCCTCGCGGCAGCGGGGGTCGCCTCCCGACGAGTGGTCGAGGAGATGATCGTGGCGCGGCGGATCCGCGTCAACGGCGAGGTGGCGGACGAGCTCGGCCGCCGCATCGATCCGGCGACCGACCGGATCGAGGTCGACGGGGTCGCGGTGCAGCTGGACACCTCGCGCCGCTACGTCATGCTCAACAAGCCGATCGGCGTCGTCAGCTCGCTGGCGGACGAGAACGGACGCACCGACCTCAGCCTCTACACGAAGAACTTCGAGGAGCGGCTGTTCAACGTCGGGCGCCTCGACGCCGAGACCTCGGGACTGCTGGTGCTGACCAACGACGGCGAGCTCGCCCACGTCCTCGCGCACCCGTCGTTCGGAGTGACGAAGACCTACATCGCGAAGGTGCACGGGCAGGTCCTCCCGCAGACGATCGCGACGCTGACCTCCGGGATCGAGCTCGACGACGGACCGGTGGCCGCCGACAAGGCGCGTCTCCTCGGCCGGCCGGAGGGCCGCTCGAACGCCTCGCTCGTCGAGATCACCCTGCACTCGGGTCGCAACCGGGTCGTCCGCCGGATGATGGCGGCTGTCGGCCACCCGGTGATCGAGCTCGTCCGGCGCCAGTTCGGGCCGCTGCACCTGGGCACCCTGCGCTCGGGCGATCTGCGCGACCTGACCCGGGAGGAGCTGGGCGCGCTGCTCACGATCGCGCGGCAGGGCGGCGAGGCGGTGGCGGCCGCTCCCGCGGTCCCCTCGAAGAAGGTGAGCGCGGGTGCGCGGCGGCCCCGGCCTGACAGCGGCGAGCGCGTCGCCCCGGCGGAGCGCGGCTCGGCCGGGCGATCCTCGGATCGCGGCGGATCGGCGGGACGGTCGTCCGACCGCGGCGGCTCGGCGGGACGGTCGTCCGATCGCGGCGGCTCCTCCGCCGGCGGCGGGCGGAGCGACGGTCCTCCGCGCCGGTCCGGCGCCGACAAGCAGCGCCGCGCCGATCGCTAGGCTGTCGGGGTGAACGAGCTCCTGCACCCCGCGCCGCCCGCGATGCGGACGACCGGGACGGTGCGGGTGGTCGGCTCCGGACTGCTCGGCGCCTCCATCGGCCTCGGCCTCGCCTCCCGCGGGATCGACGTCGTCCTCGACGACGCCTCGCCCGCGAGCCTCTCCCTCGCCATCGACTACGGGGCCGGCCGCGCCGCCTCCGCCGACGACCGGCCCTCCGTCGTCGTCGTCTGCGTCCCCCCTGACGTCACAGCGAGCGTCGTCGAGCGCGAGCTCGCGGCGCACCCCGGAGCCGTCGTCACCGACGTGGCGAGCGTCAAGACCCAGCCGCTGCGCGAGCTGCGCTCCCGCGGCGTCGACCTCGCCCGCTACATCGGCTCGCACCCGATGGCCGGCCGCGAGCGCGGCGGACCGGTCGCCGCGCGGGGAGACCTCTTCGTCGGCAGACCCTGGGTGATCTGCCGCGACGGCGAGACCGCGCCCGACGCGCTCGCAAGGGTGGAGGGCCTCGCTCTCGACCTCGGCGGCACCATCGTCGAGATGGACCCGGAGGAGCACGACCTCTCGGTCGGCCTCGTCTCGCACGCCCCGCAGGTGATCTCGTCACTGCTCGGCCAGCGCCTCCTCGACGCCCCGAACGCGGCGCTCCGCCTCGCCGGGCAGGGCGTCCGCGACGTCTCGCGCCTGGCGGCCTCGGCCCCCGAGCTCTGGATGCAGATCCTGGCCGCGAACCGCGAGCACGTCGTCGCGGTGCTCGACGCCTTCCGCGACGACGTCGCCGCGGTCGCCGACGCTCTCCGCGACCTCGAGGCGCCCGGCTCGCGCCGCGTGCTCGCCGAGCACCTGGCCGCGGGCAACGCCGGAGTGGCGCGCCTGCCCGGCAAGCACGGCCAGGACCAGCGCTTCTCGACCCTGATCGTCCTCGTCGACGACTCTCCCGGAACCCTCGCGCGGCTCCTGGTGGAGATCGGCGAGGCGGGCGTCAATCTCGAGGACGTGCGCCTCGAGCACGCGCAGGGGCGCCGAGTGGGTCTCGCCGAGATCTCGGTGGTGCCCGAAGCGGTCGCGCCGCTGACCGAAGAACTGACCATACGCGGCTGGAGGATCGCCGGATGAGCACCGAGCAGAACAGGCAGGAGGGCGGCCTGAACAGGATGACGCCCGCCCGCCGGGCACAGCAGAGCATCCCGGAGGACGGGGGCGCGGCTCCCGAGCGCGAGGCGCGCTCCGAGGCCGCCGAGCAGGGCGACTTCGGCGAGGCCGTCGTGGTCGCCATCGACGGCCCGGCCGGCAGCGGCAAGTCCAGCGTGTCGAGGGCTGCCGCCCGCCGCCTCGACTTCGAGTTCCTCGACACGGGAGCGGCCTACCGCGCGCTCGCCTGGCACGGGCTCGACCGCGGCCTCGACTTCGAGGACCAGGACGCGATCGTCGACGCGCTCGACGGCTTCGACTACTCCATCGGCACCGACCCCGAGTCGTACTCGGTGTGGGTCGGTCCGACCGAGGTGACCACCGCCATCCGCGAGCCCCGGGTGACCGCGCGCGTCTCGGCCGTGGCGAAGGTCCCCGAGGTCCGTCGGAGGATCACACTGCTGTTCCGGAGGATCATCGGCGAGACGCGTCGGGAGGGCATCATCGTCGAGGGCCGCGACATCACGACGGTCGTCGCACCGACCGCTCCGGTCCGGATCCTGCTGACGGCGAGCGAAGAGGCTAGAATGGCCAGGCGTTCGCGCGAGGTCACCACGGAATCCGCCGAGGCGACGGGTCAGGCGCTGCGGTCGAGGGACCGCGCCGACTCGCAGGTGGTCGACTTCATGAACGCCGCAGAAGGAGTCACTCTTCTCGACTCCACTCATCTCGACTTCGAGCAGACCGTCGACGCGGTCGTCGCCGAGGTCCGAACTTCGAGAGCAAGGGCCGGTCATGGCACAGGACACGCACGTCGGTGACGACGAGCTGAACTTCGGAGACGACGACCTCGTCGAGCGCCTCGGCGACCTCGACGAGCAGCTCGCCTCCTCACGCGCGCAGGCGCTCCGCAGCGGACTCGAGGACTACGACCTCGACGAGGAGGACCTCGACCTCCTCGAGTTCGCCGGGGAGGACTCGGACGAGGTCCGCTACCTCCCCGCCCTCCCGGTCGTGGCGATCGTGGGCCGCCCCAACGTCGGCAAGTCCGCGCTGGTGAACCGCATCCTCGGCCGCCGCGAGGCCGTCGTCGAGGACACCCCGGGCGTCACGCGCGACCGCGTGTCCTACAAGGCGGAGTGGATCGACCGGGCGTTCACCATCGTCGACACCGGCGGCTGGGAGCCCGACGCCCGCGGCATCGACGCCTCCGTCGCCATGCAGGCCGAGATCGCCATCGACCTCGCCGACGCCGTCATCTTCGTCGTCGACGCGAACGTCGGCGCGACCGCGACCGACGAGCACGTCGTGAAGCTGCTGCGCAAGACGAAGAAGCCGGTCTTCCTCGCCGCGAACAAGGTGGACGACGCCCGCCAGGAGCCGAACGCCGCCTCGCTGTGGTCGCTCGGCCTGGGCGAGCCCCGCCCCGTCTCGGCCGTCCACGGCCGCGGCGTCGCCGACCTTCTCGACGCGGTGCTCGAGAAGCTCCCTCTGGAGTCGGCCGTCGCCAAGCGCGAGGTCGGCGGACCGCGCCGCGTCGCGATCCTCGGCCGCCCGAACGTCGGCAAGTCCAGCCTGCTCAACAAGGCGGCGGGGGAGGAGCGGGTCGTCGTCAACGAGCTCGCCGGCACCACGCGCGACCCGGTCGACGAGCAGGTCGAGATCGCCGGCAAGGTCTGGCGCTTCGTCGACACCGCGGGCATCCGCCGCCGCGTGCACCTCCAGCAGGGCGCCGACTTCTACGCGTCGCTGCGCACCTCGACCGCGCTCGAGAAGGCCGAGGTCGCCGTCGTCGTCCTCGACGTCTCGCAGCCGATCTCGGAGCAGGACGTCCGCATCATCGACCTGGTGCTGGAGTCGGGCCGGGCGCTCGTGCTCGCCTTCAACAAGTGGGACCTCCTCGACGACGAGCGCCGCCGCTACCTCGAGCGCGAGATCGAGACCGACCTCGCCCACGTGGCGTGGGCGCCCCGCGTCAACATCTCGGCCCGCACCGGCCGCCACCTCGAGAAGCTCGTGCCGGCGCTCGAGCTCGCCCTCGAGTCGTGGGACACGCGCATCCCGACGGGCAAGTTCAACGCGTTCCTCGCCGAGCTCACCGCGGCGCACCCGCACCCCCTCCGCGGAGGCAAGCAGCCCCGCGTGCTCTTCGGCACGCAGGCCTCGTCCCGCCCGCCGACATTCGTCCTCTTCACGACGGGGTTCCTCGACCCGGGCTACCGCCGCTACATCGCGCGCCGCCTGCGCGAGATCTACGGCTTCCAGGGGTCGCCGGTGAACGTCAACATGCGCGTCCGCGAGAAGCGCGCGCGCTGAGCGCAGCCGCACCGTGTCCGGCCCGTGGGAGCTCCTCCCGCGGGCCGTCCGCGTCTCCGGGAGGAGCGGTCGTCGAGTCGAGGGGCGGATGCCGCTCCGATGCGGCTCGATCGAGCGGGTCGGCCTCGTCGCGAGCGGGAGTGACGGGCGGCGCGGTGCTGCCGAAGGCCCAGCGGCCTCCCTCGAACCGGGCGGTCGTCTCTCCGATCGGGCGTCGGCAGGGCCGGGAGGCCGATCAGTCGCCGGTGGCGAAGGGCCACCACGGCGGCAGGAGCCGTCGGTAGGCGGCGAGGTAGCTGCCGGGATCGCGGGGCGCGGGCAGGCGGAGCCACTGCTCCATCAGGCCGACGGAGCCCGCCGCGAGGAACGAGGCCGTCGCGTTCTCGAGGAACCCGAGCGGTGCGTCCGCGGCCGGGACGTCGAGGATCCCGGTGTCGAGCGTCGCGGAGACGGCGGTACGGAAGTGCCCCGCGAGCATCGCGCGGAGGCCCGAGTCGCCGCCGGGGGCGTCGAAGGCGCGGAGGTAGAGGTCGCGGTGGCCGTCCAGGTGGCCGAGGACGCGGGAGGTGCCCTCGCGGATGCTCGCGTCGGTCGCGGCGCCGCTCCGGAGCTGCTGCAGGTAGCCCTCGCGGATCGCGTCGAGCTCGTCCCGCAGGGCGGCGCAGAGCAGTTCTGCGGCGGAGGAGGCGTGGGCGTAGAAGGTGGAGCGGTTCACGCCGGCGAGATCCGTGATCTCGGAGACGGTGAGGGTGGCGACGTCGCGGCCGGTCGCGAGTTCGATGATGGCCCGGTGCAGGGCCACCTGTGATCGCTTCTGCCGCGCATCCACTGCTGACGCCTCCCGAGCTGCCGACGGCGCGTCGACCCGTGCCGACGCGTTCCGCGCAGCGAGTCTACGGGGCCCGCTCGTTTTCACTTCCGGCGTCGGCATCCGCTAAGGTAGTCGAGTTGCCCGGGCCTCGGCCCGGTCTGCCACGGGCTGTGGCGCAGCTTGGTAGCGCACTTGACTGGGGGTCAAGGGGTCGCAGGTTCAAATCCTGTCAGCCCGACGGAAAGCCCTGATGAGACCACTGGTCGTCGTCAGGGCTTCCGTCGTTTCCGGGCCTCGTCGTGAGGCTGCGGGCCGCTCACCGGAGCGCTGCGGCGACCTCGGCGAAGGCCTCGCGACGTCGGGCGGAGCGCGCCTCCCGCTCGGCGGGATCTCGTGCCCAGAGCGCCTGTCGCGACGGGTGGAAGGTGCGGATCACCGTGAGGCCGCGCTCGCGCTCGATCGCCGGGTGCCGCCTGAGGAGGCGCCGCCAGCCGTGATCGGCGTCGCCGCCCTGCAGGAGGACCACCTCGACGCCTGGGGCGAGCGCGAGCAGATGCAGGACGGTCTCGACGCCGGCGTCGAGCTGCTCGGCGTTCGGCGCCTGGTTGATGTACCAGGGGTAGGCGTTCCACGGCAGCAGGTCGGCGGGGGCGAGGCCCACCTCGTCCATCAGCCCGGCCATGAGCTCCGCCGTCGGGTCGTCGTTCTCGGTGCAGAGGAAGCCGCTTCCGACGCCGTCCTGGGTGGCGGGGCCGGGATCGCGGAGGACGCTGAGGACGCGCGCCTCCACTCCGCCGTGCAGGGGAGCGACGTAGGGCAGCCAGCCGCGTCCGTAGGGGTTCCGCAGCTCGTCGACCCAGCGGTTCACGGGAGCCACGTGCGGTGCATAGCGCTGCTCCCACTGGGCGCGGCGGAAGGAGAGGTCGGCCATGGAGCGGGGCATGTCCGCACCCTAGAGGGTCACCGGGGCGGCGCGGCACCCTTCCTGGTCGTCGGCCGTGCCGGCGGCGTCCGGACTGAGAAGCCGGAGCGGCATGCACGGCGTCTCCCCGACCGCCCGCAAGGGCGGCGGCAGGCCGGCTCCCTAGCGTCGGTGGACGTGACCCACTCCGCTCCGCTCGCCCGCTGGTGGCGCGAACCCTGGTGGGCGCGGCTCACCCTCCTCGCGATCCTGTGCGGTTCGACGGTCCTCACCGGCTGGAATCTCGCCCGGGGCGGAGACGCCGTCTTCTACGAGGCGGCGGCACGGTCGATGTCGGAGTCGTGGCACGCGCTGGCGTTCGGAGCCTTCGATCCCGCCGCCACGGTGACGCTGGACAAGCTGGCGGGGTTCGCGGTGCCGCAGGCGCTGAGCATCCGGCTGTTCGGCATGTCGACGTCGTCGATCGCGCTGCCGCAGCTGATCGAGGGGCTGATCACGGTCGCGGCGTGCTCGGTCGTCGGGCTCCGGTGGGGCGGCCGGGGGCTCGGGCTGGTCGCGGCGGCAGCGGCGGCGAGCACGCCGATCCTCGTGTCGATGTTCGGGCACCCGATGGAGGACGGGCTGCTCACGGCGGCACTCGCTGTGGCGCTGGTGTGGTGGCAGCGAGCGGTGCTGACCGGGCGGTGGTGGCCGCTCCTGATGACCGGGCTGTCCATCGGGATCGGCTTCCAGGCGAAGATGATGCAGGCCTGGTTCGTCCTGCCGGCGCTCGTGGTGGCGACTCTCGTCGGGGTGCACGGGTGGCGCCGAGCCCTCGCCTGGGCGGGCGGGCTCCTGGCCGTCGCGGTGGGTGCCTCCGTGGCGTGGACGGTCGCGATCCAGGCGGTGCCCGCGGGCGGCCGGCCGTACATCGACGGGTCGACGGGGAACGACGTGTTCGCGATGGTGTTCGGATTCAACGGGCTCGACCGGCTGATCTCGGGCGCGGTGCCCGGCGCCGTCGTCGCGTCCGCCCACGTCGCGGCGATGGGCGGAGCGGCGGGATCGTCGCCGGTGAAGCTTCTGCTCGCGCAGTACGCGACCCAGGTGGGCTGGCTGTACCCCGCGGCGCTCGCGGGGCTGATCCTGGGGGCGGTGCGCTGGCGGCCGCGGCGGGGGAGCACCCGCGGTCCGTTCGCCCTCCTGGTCCTGACCGCGGTGTGGCTGGCGACGGCGGCGGCGGTGCTCTCGGTGGCGACGGTGCCGCACACCGCCTACGTCGCGGCGATCGGAGTGCAGCTGGCGCTCCTCGCGGCGCTGGGCTGGGCGGAGGCGGTGCGGCTGCTCGCGTCGACCCGGGTCGTCGCGCGGCTGGTGCTGCCGCTCCTCCTCGTCGCGCAGACGGCGTGGAGCGCGGCGCTCGCCGTGGGCGGGCAGCTGCCCGCGGTGCTGGGCCTGCCGTTCGCGGCGCTCGCCGGAGCAGGGCTCGTCGTGGTCGCGGTGGCGGCGCGGCGACGGAGGGGCGGTGCGGTGGAGCGAGCGGTCGGGAGCCGGAGGGAAGCGGCCCGGCGTCGTCCCGTCGCGCTCGCGGCAGCGGTCGTGATCCTGGCCGGGCCGGTCGCGTTCAGCCTGCAGGTGCTCGACGCGTCCCTCGACGGGTCGGGCGGCGACGCGCTCGTCGGCCTGCGCTTCCCGCAGCGGGCCGAGACCTCGGCTCCGTTCGCGGTCTCGTCGCCGGACGCGGTCGGCGGGCACGACTCGATGACCGCCGACGAGACCGGCCTGGTCGCCGCCGCTCGTGCCGCCGGCGGCGGGGTGGACGGGGCGCCCCTGTTCCTCACCGACTCCTGGGCGATCTCGGCGCCGATCATCACGGCGACCGGCGCGAGCGTGCTCACCGACGGCGGCTACTCCGGCCAGGCGCGGGTCTTCACCGAGCAGGACGTCACCCGGATGATCGCGGCAGGACGCACGCCTCTGCTGGTGCTGAAGAACTCCGCTCCGCCGACCGAGTCGGTGCGGAAGGCCGCAGTGGCGGACGGGTGCACCGAGCTGCAGGAGTGGGGGCCGGCGGCGACGGAGTCGGGGGAGCACGCCTCCGCGGTCACCGGGTTCTCCTTGTGGAGGTGCGGACCGGTGCCGCAGAGCTCGGCGGGCGGGGTGGCGGCTGTCGGCCGGTGACGGCGTCTGGTGATTCTCGCGTCGATGCGATCGCGACCCCGGCGGAACGGCGAGGAGCGGCTGCCGCCTGCCGCTCGGAGGATCGAGCCGGGCCGAGGAGGTCGGGTCCGCGAGCGGGAGGGCCCCTGGCGCCCCGTCCGCGCGATGGCGGCCCGCCGCCTATCCTTGAGGGCGATGTCGAACTCCCGCGCCGAGGCCGCCTACCTGCGCTCCCTCGGCGCCTTCCGGACGCCGACCCTCGATCTCCTCCACGGCCGCTACGCGCCGTTCGTCGTCGCCGCCCTGTCGCTCGTGTTCACCGTCGACCGGCAGGCCGTGGCGGTCGCCGACGCGCACGCCGAGGTGGGGGAGCTGCTCGAGGAGCTGCGCTCGGCCGGGTACGACGAGGGCGAGCGCGCTCTGCCGAGCGGCACGGCGCGCGAGGTGTGCCGCTACTGGGTCCGCGTCGGCTGGCTCGTGCCGCAGATCGAGGGCGAGGCCGAGGTCTACCGGCTGAGCGCCCACGCCGTGAGCGCCCTCGAGATCACCGGGCGCACCGGAGGTGGCCGCACGCGCGTCTCGAACTCGCGGGTGCGCACCCTGCTGGAGGCGGTCGAGCGACTGGCCGCGGACGTCGAGCCCGACCCGGAGGCCCGGCTCTCGCGGCTCCGCGAGGAGCGGGCGCGCCTGGACGTCGAGATCGCCGCCCTCGAGGAGGGCGCCGGTCTCGAGCCGGCCGACGACGAGCAGCTCCTGGAGGAGGCCGAGAACGTGGTGCACCTCGCCCGCGAGCTGCCGGCCGACTTCGCGCGGGTGGCGGAGTCGATCAAGGCGATGCAGCGCGACGTGGTCGCGGATCTGCGCCGCGACGTCCGCCCGACCGGCGAGGTGCTGCGGGAGTACCTCGAGCGCGGGCAGCACGTGATGCAGGCGACCAGCGAGGGCCGTGCGTTCGCCGGAGCCCTCCGCCTCCTGGGCGACCCCGAGCGGATCGACGCGCTCGCCGACCAGCTCCACACGGTGCTCGTGCAGCCGTTCTCCCGCCTGATGGACCCGGCCCAGCGCGGGGAGCTGGCCGCGATCGGCCGCCGGGTGGAGCTGGGCGTGCAGGAGGTCCTGACCGCGCAGCGTCGCGCGTCCCACGTCATCACGGGCCAGGTCCGCACCCACGACCCCGCTCGCGACCGCCAGGTGGACGAGCTGCTGCGCGACGTGATGGCGGGGCTCCAGGAGTGGACGGGCGGGATCTCGCCGGACGCGCCGGTCACGCCGCTGCGGCACCTGCCCGTCGCCGGGATCGGCCACCTGCGCCAGACCCTGGGAGACGTGCGCCCGGCCGGCGGGCCGGCGCCCCTGGCCGGAGACGACGGCGACGCCGAGTTCGTCGGCGACGACAGCCGGGCCTGGGGCGGTCCCCGCTACGCGGAGCTGGAGGCCTACGTGGCGGAGCTCGGCGACGAGTTCGATCTGGCGGACGCGTTCAGCGCGGCTCCGGAGGACACGCGACGGCCCGTCGACCTGCTCGGGCTGCTCGAGATCGCGCACCGGACGGGCCTCGTCGACCGCGAGGGCTACTCCGTCGTGAGCACGCGCCGACCCGACGGGACCGTGCGCCGCTTCGCCTTCGGATCCGTGACCGCCCGCACCGAGGAGGAGACCGACGATGAGTGACACCCTGGCGACCGACGGGCCCGCCGCCGATCCGTTCATCGCGCCCGTGTCGATGGAGGAGGACCCCGACGAGCTCTTCCCCGGCGACCGCGGCGTCCTCGACACCGAGGTGCGCCGGGTGCTCGTGCACGTGCTGCAGCGCCGCTTCCTCCTCGCCGACCGCCACCGCGAGCAGTGGGCCGTGCTCCAGGAGCACCGGCAGCTGATCGAGTCGCGGCTGAACGACCTGTTCGTGCGGCTCGTCGTCGACCACGAGCGCGGGGTCGCCTACAAGCAGCAGGTGCGCTCCGACGGGGTGGAGATGCCGGTGCTGCTGCGCGACCTCCCCTACACCCGCGCCGAGACGCTGGTGCTGGTGCACCTGCGCACGGTCCATCAGCGGGAGTCGGCGGCCGGCGAGGCGTCGGCGCGCGTGGACGTCGAGGAGGTCGAGCAGACGGTGCTCAGCTACTTCGCCGACGCCGAGCGCGACACCGCCCGCCGGCAGCGCATGGTCCGCAAGGCGCTGGAGCGGCTCGGCCGCGACGGCATCGTCGACGAGGAGTCCGCAGGGCGGTACCGGATCAGCCCGATCGTGGAGATCGTGCTGAGCGCGCCGAAGCTGCGGGAGCTGAGCGACTGGCTGCGCGGGCGGGCGGGCGAGGCCGCTTCCTCGGTGGTCGCAGACGCGGCGCTCGCCGAGGAGCCCGGCTCGGACGACGCGGAGCAGGCGGACGACGACGCGCTCGAGGGCGACGGCCTCGACGAGGACGCGGACCCGCCCACGGACGGCGTCCTGCCCGGAGCCGATGTCGCGGACGACGAGCCGCTGGACGACGAGCCGACCGACGACGACACCCCCGACCCGGAGGACGACCCCCGATGACGATGCTCGACACCCTCTTCGGCCTGATCCCCGCCGCCTCCCGCGGTCAGCAGTGGCTCGCCGAGGACCTGCAGCTGGTCAACTGGGGCGGCTACGACGGCGCGCACCGGGTCCGCTTCTCGCCGGGGGCCACACTGCTCTGCGGCGGCTCCGGCTCCGGCAAGTCCACGCTGATGGACGCCTACATCGCCCTGATGATGCCGCACACCACGCCGTTCAACGGCGCCTCGAACGGCGGAGTGACGGGCCGTCCGCGCGGCGAGGACCAGCGCAACATCCTCTCCTACGCGCGCGGCAAGCTCGACGAGTCGCGCACGGACGAGGGCACGACCATGCGCGTCCTGCGCGGCGACGGAGTCGACACCTGGACCGCCGTCGCGATGACCTGGGTCGACCACGACGGCTCGCGCTTCAGCGCGGTCCGCGCCTGGTACGTCCCGGCCGGCTCCCGGGTGCTCGAGGAGACCGTGCGGATCCGCGCGAGCGCCGAGGGCCCGGTCGACGTCGCCGCGCTCGACCGGGCGGCGGCGCACCGCTTCTCCGACGCGTCGCTGCGCGCGGCGGGCCTGGATCCGCTCGGCACCGATCGCGAGTTCTCGGCGCGTCTGCACGCGGTGCTCGGCATCGGAGCGGCGGGAGCCGGATCGAAGGCGATGAGCCTGCTCGCCCGCATCCAGGCCGGTCAGCAGATCACGACCGTCGACGACCTCTACAAGCGGCTCGTGCTCGAGGAGCCCGAGACCCTGGCCTCCGCCGACGCGGTCGTCGCCCACTTCGACGAGCTCGAGAGCACCCGGCAGCGGATGCTCACCGCGCGCCAGCAGGTCGCGGCACTCGAGCCGTTGCGGGGCCTGCGCCTGCGCATCGCCGCGTCCGCGGAGCGCGTGCGCCTCATCGACGCACTCGGGGAGTTCGATGCCCCGGTGTCGCCGGCGGCTCTGTGGCGCGCTGAGCAGCGCCTCGGCCTGCTGCGCGACGTCGAGGCCGAGCTGCGCGAGCGCACCCGCGCCGTCGACGCCGTGCTCCGCGAGAAGCGAGCCCTCGCCGAGGCGGCGGAGTCGGAGCGGGACGGGCTCGCCGAGGTGCTGCGGGCCTCCGGCGGCGACCGCCTCGAGACGGCCCAGCGCGAGCTCCGCGAGGTGGAGCGGCGGCTGGGCGCGGCGCGCGAGAACCGCGCCCGGCTCGAGGAGGACCTGCACGCTCTCGGCGAGCCGGAGACCACCCGCGAGCGGTTCGAGGCGGTGCTCGCCCGGGCGGCGAGCGCGGCCGACGCCAAGCGCAGCACCCGTGCGGCCTGGTCGGACGCGGTCGCCGAGCGGAAGGCCGCGGCGCGCGAGCTCGCCGAGCTCGAGGCGGAGCAGCGCTCGGCCTCGGACCGTCGGGACAGCATCCCCCGGCCTCTGCACGAGGCGCGGGAGCGGATCGCGGAGGCAGCCGGCCTCACCGCCGACGACCTGCCCTTCGTCGGCGAGCTGGTCGAGGTGCGTGCCGAGTTCGAGCCCTGGCGCGAGGCGTTCACGCTCGCCCTCGGCGGCTTCGCGACGACGCTGATGATCGACTCCGCCCACCTCGACCGCTTCCGCCGCGCCATCGACTCCCTCCGGCTCCCGGTCCGGCTCCGCTACGAGGGCGTGGAGACCGGGCTCGAGGAGGTGCGGGGCCTCGACCCGCAGACGCTCCCCGGGCGCCTCGACTACCGCGCCACCGCCTTCACCGGCTGGCTGCAGGACCGGCTCGAGGACCGCTTCGGCTACGTGTGCGTCGACAGCGCTGCGGAGCTCGGACGCCACCGGCTCGCCCTGACCCTCACCGGTCAGCTCTCGCAGGGGCAGCGCGGTGCGCACGGCGGCCACGGCGCCGCGAACGTCCTCGGCTTCTCCAACTCCCGTCGACTCCGCGAGCTGAACGCCCTGGTCGAGGCGGCCCGGGCCCGCAGCGCGGCGGCGGTCTCGGCGGCGTCGGCGGCGGAGGAATCCCTCGATGCACTCGACGACCGGATGACGCGTCACGCCCGCCTCGCGCTGGTGAGCTGGGAGACGGTCGACGTCGAGTCGCTGCTCGCCGAGCAGGAGCGCTGGGAGGCGGTCGGCGCCGAGGCTGCGGAGGCGAACCCCGAGCTCGCCGGGCTGCAGGAGCAGATCGACGGGCTGCGCGGCCGCCTCGAGCGCCTCCGCCAGGAGATCGCCCGCGCCGGTGTGGAGCGCGAGCGGATCGAGGCGGAGTGGGCCGTCGTGGTCGACGACGTCGACGCGAGCCAGGCGGTTCTCGATGCGGCGGAGCGCGCAGGACGCGAGCTCGACGACGACCAGCGCGCCTTCCTGGACGCCCGGTTCACGCTGACCGAGGCCGCGGCGTCCGGCAGCGCCTCGGACGTCCTGGTCCGCTTCGACGCAGCGCTCGCCACGGCAGCGCAGCGACTGGCGGAGGACCGCCGCTCCGCGGCCGAGGCGCACGAGCAGCAGCGCGAGAGCGCCGGCCGGATCATGGCCGGCTTCCTCGACCGCTGGCCGAACCCCAACCTGCTCGCGGACCCCGAGGCGTCCGCGGGCGACTTCGAGCGGCTGCTCGACGCCCTCGAGACCAGCGGCCTGCACCGGCTCGAGGCCGAGTGGCGCGACAGCCTGCTCACGCTCTCCGGCAACGACCTCACGAGCTTCGACTCCACGCTCGGCCGCTCGCTGCGAGAGATCCGCGAGCGGATCGAGCCGATCAACGTGATCATGCAGGATCTGCCGTTCTACGACGACGGCCACCGCCTGCAGATCACGACGCGCGAGAACCAGTCGGAGGTGCGCCGTCGCTTCCGCCGCGAGCTCCGCGAGGTGCG
The DNA here is from genome assembly GCF_002931535.1 of Rathayibacter sp. AY1C6. Taxonomy (NCBI): domain Bacteria; kingdom Bacillati; phylum Actinomycetota; class Actinomycetes; order Micrococcales; family Microbacteriaceae; genus Rathayibacter; species Rathayibacter sp. AY1C6. Next base: position 23,606 of record NZ_PSWC01000011.1, read on the forward strand.
CGCGCAGATCCAGGCCGTGTCCGCGGAGGAGGAGCGCGAGCAGGTCTACCGGCGGATGTCCCGGCTCATCCAGCGGCTGCGGCGCACCGCGCCCGACTTCGGCGACCTCGTCGACGTCCGCAACCACGTCCGGGTCAGCGCCGAGCGCGTGGACGCCGTCACCCGAGCGCACGTGGCGCTGTACGACCACATCGGCGAGAAGTCCGGCGGGGAGTCGCAGGAGCTGATCGCCTTCATCGTCGGAGCGGCGCTGCGCTACCAGCTCGGCGACGCGGGAGCCGACCGCCCCCGGTACGCCCCGGTCTTCATGGACGAGGCGCTGATCAAGGCCGACGCCCACTTCACCAAGCGGGCGATCGGTGCGTGGCGCGGTCTCGGCTTCCAGCTCGTGATCGGCGCCCCGAACGACAAGTACAGCGCGATCGAGCCGCACGTCGAGGTGGAGTACGACATCCTCAAGGACACGCGCGGACGCTCCTGGGCCAGGCCGAAGGTGGGCCTGGCCCCCTAGGGCTTCGTGCCGATCTTCGCGTGGCTGCGCGAGTAGGCGAAGTAGATCGCGAAGCCCACGGCCAGCCAGATCAGGAAGCGCAGCCAGGTCTCGATCGAGAGGTTGAGCATCAGGTAGGTGCAGATCAGGGCGGAGAGGAGCGGGAGCCACGGGTTCAGCGGGACCCGGAAGCCGCGCTTCAGGTCGGGCCGCTTGCGGCGCAGCACCACGACGCCGACCGAGACCAGCACGAACGCCGAGAGCGTGCCGATGTTGACCATCTCCTCGAGCACGCCGATCGGAGTGAGCCCGGCGAGCAGCGCGACGACGATGGTCACGACCACGGAGGTGAACCACGGCGTGCGCAGGCGCGGGTGGACGGTGGCCAGGCGCCGGGGGAGGAGTCCGTCGCGCGCCATCGCGAAGATGATGCGCGTCGCTCCGATCAGCAGCGTCAGCACGACGGTGGTCAGACCGGCGACGGCGCCGGCCGAGATGACCGTCGCCATCCAGGTCTGCCCGTGGTAGGCGAACGCGTTGGCGAGCGCGGCCGACGGGTCGAGCTCGCGGTAGGGGACCATGCCGGTCACGACGAGGGCGACGGCGCAGTACAGGACCGTGCAGATGATCAGCGACGCGATGATGCCGATGGGCAGGTCGCGCTGGGGGCGGCGGGTCTCCTCCGCGGTCGTCGCGACGACGTCGAACCCGATGTAGGCGAAGAACACCAGGGAGGCGCCGGCGATGATGCCGCCGACCCCGAACGTGGCCGGCTCGATGCCCGAGAGGAACTGGAGCAGCGGCTGGGTCAGACCGGACGCGGACTGCGAGGGCTCGGCGGCGGGGACGAACGGCGTGTAGTTGGCTGTGTTGACGAACTGCAGGCCCGCGATGATGACGAACAGGACGATGAACAGCTTGATCGCGACGAGCACCAGGTTGACGCGCAGCGATTCCTTGATCCCGAAGGTCATCAGCGCGCCGAGCACGAGGACGAGCAGGATCGCCGGCACGTCGACCACGCCGCCGTAGGTGAGCGCCGGCGGGAGAGTCACTCCCAGCTGCTGCAGCAGCGACCCGAGGTACGCGCTCCACCCCTGCGCGACCACGCTCGCTCCGAGGAACAGCTCGAGGATCAGGTCCCAGCCGATGATCCAGGCGAAGAGCTCGCCGAGGGAGGCGTAGGAGAAGGTGTAGGCGGAGCCCGACACCGGGACCGTGGAGGCGAACTCGGCGTAGCACATGGCCGCGAGGGCGCAGGCGAAGGCGGCGACGACGAAGCTCAGGACGATCGCCGGTCCGGCGATGTCGTGGGCGGCGCGGCCGGTGAGGGTGAAGATGCCGGCGCCGATGACGACTCCGACGCCGAAGACCGTGAGATCGAGCGCGGTCAGCGACTTCTTGAGCTTGTACTCGGGCTCATCGGTGTCGGCGATCGACTGCTCGACGGACTTGGTGCGGAGGAGGCTCACGGTGGTTCTCTCTGTGGGCTGCGGTATGGAGGCGCGAGGGCCATTGGGGAGGATAGCGGGGCGGGCCCCTCTGCCGCGCCCGGCGTCGCGCGAGTACGCTTCCCGGCCATGAGCAGGATCTTCTCTGTGGCGTTCGCCGACGTGCACCCCCTCTACGTGGCGAAGGCGGAGCGCAAGGGCCGGACGAGGGAGGAGGTCGACGAGGCGGTCCGCTGGCTCACAGGCTTCTCGGACGAGGAGCTGGCCCGGCACCTCGAGAGCAGGACGACCTTCGAGGAGTTCTTCGCGGCGGCGCGCCTGCCTCCGCAGGCCTCGGCGATCACGGGGGTGATCTGCGGCGTGCGGGTCGAGACGATCGAGGATCCGCTGATGCAGCGCATCCGGTACCTCGACAAGCTGATCGACGAGATCGCGAAGGGACGGCCGATGGCGAAGGTGCTGCGGGCTCCCGCGGCCGGCTGAGCCGCCGGCCCCGAGCGCTCCTCCACAGGCGCCGATCCGCTCCGGTTCTCCCCGGTCCGGGCCGGCGGGATCTCGCGCCGCCGGCGACGCGAGCAGGGTGTCGGACATGACATCCACACAGCGAACCCCTGCTCCTCCGTCCCGCCGCCGCGATCCCGAAGTCCTGCGGGCGAGCGCGATCCAGGACCTCCTGGCGGCCGTCCCCTCCATCATCGGCATCCGACCGGAGGAGTCCGTCGTGGTGGTGCCGTTCCTCGGCACGCGCGCCGGGGGAGGCTTCCGGATCCCGCTCCCGGAGACGCTGCGCGGGATGGAGGCGGAGGCGCTGGCGGGCGGCTGCGCGGCCATGATGGAGACGATGCCGCGGGCCACCGGTGTGCTGGTGGTGGTCTGCACCCGTGCGGGCTACGCCGAGGAGCGGGGGATCCCGCATCTCGACCTCGGCCACGCGGTGCTCCGGCGCCTGGAGCGCACGCGCCTGGACATCATCGCCGTGGCCTGCATCGCCGCCGACGGATGGGGGCGCTACACGGACGCCGAGGAGTGCCGCAGGCCACGTCCGCTCCTCGAGATCGAGCGGAGCGAGACCGGCGTCCTCGCCCGAGCGGTGGCCGACGAGCCACTGGACATGGACGCGCTCTCCGTGCTGCCGCCGGTCGCCGAGGAGGATCGCGCGCTCGTCGCGGAGGTGCTCCGCCGGCCGCCCCTGGTCGGCGACACGGAACGGCTCGTCGAGCGCTGGCTCAGTGGACCGCGGGACGTCCGCCGCGAAGGACTGATCGTGCGGACCCTGCAGTCGCCGCCCCTCCGCGACCGGGTGACCGTGCAGATCGCGCGGAGCCCGCAGGCAGGAGTGGGAGTGCCGCCCGGCGCGGTGGGCGACGCCCGCGCCGGAACGGACGACGACCACGACCTCGAGCTGTCGGCCCTGCTGCTCGGCAGCGGGCGTGCTCCGGAGCGCGGCCGTCTGGCGCGGGCGACCGGGCTCCTCGCCCGCGCCGCCGCGCTGGCGCCGGAGGAGGCGCGCTCCTCCGTGCTCACCGTTCTCGCGTGGTGCTGGTGGGCGAGGGGAGTCTCGAGCCTCGCGGGGCTCCACCTCGACGAGGCGCTGCGGCTCGACCCCGACGACTCGATGGCCCGGCTCTACGCCTCGCTGTTCGCGGCCCGCCCCCTGCCGGACTGGGTGCTCGCGGCCGCTGCCGAGGCCCTCGATGCCGCGAGCGCCTGAGGTCGGGCGCCGGTCGGTGCGCTCGCCCCGGAGACGGATGCTCTTGCGCGGGGGAGGGGATGGCCCTAATGTGCAACCACATGGTTGTACGAATGGACGCCGACATCGACCTGCTCTTCCGGGCGCTGGCCGACAGCACCCGCCGCGACATCGTCGCCCGGGTGCTGGTCGGCGAGCAGTCCGTCTCCGCACTCGCGGCGCGCTACGAGATGTCGTTCGCGGCGGTGCAGAAGCACGTGGCCGTCCTCGAGCGGGCGGCACTCGTCCGCAAGCGGAGGAGGGGGCGGGAGCAGCTGGTGCAGGGCGAGGTCGCCGCAGTGCGGCGGGCGTCGCGCCTGCTCGACGCCTACGAGCAGCTGTGGGCGGGGAGGATCGACCGCATGTCGGACCTCCTCGACGAGGAGTGACACCCGCGAGCCGACCGGCGCGCGGGATCTGCTGGAGGGAGAGGCGCGATGAGCGTGCTGCAGTCCGTGAAGGACATCGAGGAACTGACCCTGACGGTGACCGCCGAGTTCGACGCGGGGATCGAGCGCGTCTGGCTCCTCTGGACGGATCCGCGCCGCCTCGAGCGCTGGTGGGGGCCGCCGACCTGGCCGGCGACCTTCGAGCGGCACGAGCCGGTCGAGGGCGGACGGAGCGCCTACGTCATGACGGGACCGGACGGCGAGCAGGCGCGCGGCTGGTGGCGCGTGACCCGGGTGGAGGAGCCGACGCGGTTCGAGTTCGAGGACGGCTTCGCCGACGAGCGCAGCGACCCGGTCGACGCGCTGGGGATCACCCGGGCCACGGTCACCCTCGACGAGATCGAGCCGGGGCGCACGCGGATGGTCCTCAGCAGCCGTTTCGAGTCGGTCGAGCAGCTCGAGCAGATGGTCCAGATGGGCATGGAGGAGGGACTCCGCCAGGCGATGGGGCAGATCGACGCGATCCTGCTCGAGGACTGAGTCGGCGCCGTCGCCCCGGAGGCCTCGGCGCTCGCCGCGCCGAGCCTCCGGGCGGAGGAGCCGTCCGCGCTACTGCTCGGGGTCGGTGAGGGCGGCGGCGTAGGCGCGGACGGAGCGCTGGTACCGGGGGAGCACCGGAGCCAGCGCCTCCAGCGCGATCCGCAGGGCCTCGTCGACGCGCCCCGCGCTGTGCAGGGCGAGCGCGAGGAACACCTCCCGCGCGGAGCCCACCGCGGGGTGCGCAGCGGCGCCGGCGAGGAGGTCGATCGCCTCATCGGTGCGGCCGAGGTTCCGGAGGGTCGAGGCGTACTGGATCGTCAACCGCGCCCGCCGCTCGTCATCCAGGCCGGCTGCGAGGGCGCGCTCGTACTCGACCGCCGCCTCCGCCTCGTGTCCCGCGCTGTCGAGGGCGCCGCCCAGCTCGAAAGCGGCGACTCCGTCGTGTCCCGGATAGCGGGCTGCGAGGACGCGCATCCGCTCGACGACGCCGTCCGGGTCGTCCTGAGCGTCGAGGCGCTCGACCGCCGCGAGCCAGAGGGCGAGCGCGTCGGTCTCGGGGCGGTCGGGGTCGGAGGCGCGTGTCTCGATCACGCCTCCGACGCTACCGCGCCCGCACAGTGCGGGGAGCGGGGCTACGAGGCGGTCGAGTCGGCGCCGTCGTCGTCCGACCCGCCGTCGTCGGAGCCGGAGGTGCCCGCTCCGACCGGCGAGGCGCGTCGGCCGGCCTCGATCAGGGCGGTCGACGCAGCCGCTCCGCCGATCAGGGCGAACAGCGCCCAGCCGGCTCCCCACTTGCGCTTGCCGATCAGGGCGTCGAACGAGAGCGCGCCGGGGCCGTCCGCGACGATCGCGGCCGTCGCCGCGACGAGGACGGCGTTGTACTCCCACCCGCCGCCCGCGTTCCACAGGCCGTTGCTCCAGTGCACCTTGCGCACGGCGGTGACCATCGTGGCGACGAGTCCGGCGGCGGCGAGCGGAGTCGCGGCGCCGAGGGCGAGAGCGGCGCCTCCGGCCGTCTCGGTCACCGCTGCGGCGACGGCGTTGCGCCGGGCCGGGTGCATCTCCAGGCTCGACATCATCTGCTCGGTGCCGTCGAGGCCGGGGCCGTCGAACGAGCCCCGCAGCTTCTGCAGACCGTGTCCGACGAAGAGCCCGCCGACGGCGAGACGGAGAACGAGTGAGCCGACCTTCATGGTGACCTCCGGGGTGGGGTGGGGACGTGTAGTGCGAGGGTCCCGGCTGCGCCGCGCCCGGTCAAGGGGTCGCGCCCGGTGAGCGGGCCGCGCAGGAGGCGTGCGCGCTCGGCGAGGGCTCAGAGCAGCGTGTAGGCGGACGCGTCCATCATCACGGTGCCGTCGGTGCACACCTGGAGCTCGGCGGGGGCGCGGACCGCGCCGTCCGGGGCGTCGAGGACCTCGGCGACGAGGTACGCGGAGGTCCCGACCGCGCAGCCGTAGGCGCCGGGGGAGTGCCAGGCGACCCGGACGTCCGCCCGGGCGCCGGGGACGAGGATCACGGGAGCATCGGGGTTCGGGCCGGACGCGTCAGCGACCGCGCTGATCCGGTTCCCGTCGGCGTCGGTCGCGTAGACGCCGGGGATGCCCGCGAGAGCGCAGTCCGAGGAGGAGGTGCTGGTGAGCACGAGGTCGAAGGCGCTGTTCCCGGCACCCGACGCGTCGGGGTCGGGGCGGTACTCCATCGTCAGGTCGGAGCCCGTGCAGCGCGCCGCCGCCGGATCCGCGGCGGGAGAACCGGTCGACGAGGGCTCGGGGGTCGCCGTGACCGTCACGGTCACGGTGGGAGTCGGCGTCGGAGCGGGAGTCGGCGAAGACGTCGGGGTCCTGGTCGGCGTCGGCAGCGACGTCCGCGCGGACGGGGCTCCGCCGCTGCCCGCGCAGCCGGAGAGGACGAGGACGAGTGCTGCTGCTGCCAGCGCGGAGGCGCCGGTCCGGTGCGAGAACGTGCTCATGTCCGCAGTCTGCCACCGCCCGGACCGAACGGCCCCGCGGATCCGCGAGCATGCTCGGAGATCCCGGACAGGGAGGCGCAGGACGGGTGCGGCGGGCGTCCGGAGGTGCCCCCTCCTCGCGCCCGCCGCACCGGGGTCGGCGCTAGACGCGGACGACCATCTTCCCGGTGTTGCCGCCGCGCATCATCAAGAGGAACGCGTCCACGGCGTGGTCGATGCCGTCGACGACGGTCTCGTCGTAGGCGATCTCTCCGTCGGCGAACCAGCCGGCCATCAGCCGGTTGAACTCCGGCGCGTGGTCGAGGTAGCCGGACAGCGTGAATCCGCGCAGCGTGAGACCTCGGGTGATGATGTTCGCCATGTTGTCGGGGCCGGGCGTCTTCTCGGTGCTGTTGTAGCCGGCGATCGCTCCGCAGAGCGCCGCGCGGCCGCCGTCGCGGAAGGCGTCGAGGGCCGCCTCGAGGTGGTCGCCGCCGACGTTGTCGAAGTACACGTCGATCCCGTCGGGCGCGGCCTCGGCCAGCTGCTCGCGGACCGGGCCGGAGTGGTAGTCGAAGGCGGCGTCGTAGCCGTACTTCTCGGTCAGCAGGGCGACCTTCTCGGCCGAACCCGCGGATCCGACGACCCGCTCGGCTCCGAGGAGGCGCGCGATCTGGCCGGCGGCCGAGCCGACGGCTCCCGCGGCGCCCGAGACGAAGACGGTGTCGCCCTCCTTCATGCCCGCGATGGCGGTGAGCCCGACGTACGCGGTGAGTCCGGTCATCCCGAGGATGCCGAGGCGGAGCGAGAGCGGCACTCCGGGGATCTCGGGGACGACGCGGAACTGCGACGATTCGGCCTGCACGACGTCGCGCCAGCCGAGCTGGTGCAGGACCGCGCTGCCGACGGGGAACGCGGGGTCGTCGGAGACGGTCACCCGGCCGACGGCACCGCCGGTCATGGTCTCGCCGAGGGCGAAGGGCGGGGTGTAGCTCTTCACGTCGTTCATGCGGCCGCGCATGTAGGGGTCGACCGAGAGGAAGGCGTTCTCGACGCGGATCTCGCCCGCGGCCGGATCGCCGTACTCGACGGTCGCGGTCCGGAAGTCCTCGGCGACGGGCCAGCCGTCGGGGCGGCGGACGAGCTGGATCTGGGTGCTGGTGACGGTGCTCATAGGACCTTTCGTGGTGGTGGAGCGGAGGGGATCAGAGTGCGAGGCCGACGGCGAGAGCGATCACCGCGAGCAGACCCGGGGTCATCTGGGTCAGCGCGGCGCGGCGCTTGGTCGGAGCGGAGAGGAGCAGGACGAGTGCTGCGGCGACCATCGATCCGGCGCCGACGAACACGAGGGCCGCGCCGACGGCGGTGGCGCCGATCGCGACGGCGACGATGCCCGCCACGGTGACGACGGCGAGGAAGAGGTTGTAGAAGCCCTGGTTGTAGGCCATTTCCTTCGTCGCCTCCGCCTCGCCGGCGGTCGTGCCGAACGTCGATCGGGCGCGCGAGGTCGTCCAGAGGACCGACTCGAGCACGAAGATGTAGACGTGCAGCGCCGCGGCGAGAGCGGCGAGCACCAGTCCGAGAACGATCACGGCGGGCCTCCAGGCGATGGTCGTGATGCGGAGGGCTCCGCACCGATTGTGTAACGACCAGTCCACAATATACTGGAGCGAGCGGTCCGCGCCAGTGCGGCGCCGCAGCTGTCACCCCTCAGGAGGAGCACCGTGGGTCGCACGCAGGGCTTCGACACCGAGCAGGTCGTCCGCGCCGCCCGCGCCGTCTTCTGGGAGAGCGGCTTCGAGGAGGCGTCGCTCCCGGACCTGGAGTCCGCGACCGGACTGCGCCGCTCCAGCCTCTACCACGCCTTCGGCAGCAAGCGCGGGCTCTTCGACACTGCCGTGCAGAGCTACCTCGACGAGGTGGTGCGGCCCCGGCTCGCCCCGCTCGTCGATCCGCGAGGGGCGTCGCCGACCGCGCTCGAGGAGTACTTCACCGGGCTGCGGGCGGCGCTCGCCGACTCCCGCACGCTCTCCGCGAGGAGCGGCTGCCTGCTGCTCAACGCCGCGGGCGCGCCGATCGCGCGCGACGACGCCGTGCGCGAGGTGATCGCCGACTACCGGGCCGAGCTGCTGGGCGCACTGCGCGCCGGAGCGCTGGCCCGCTGGCCCCACGCGCAGGCGTGGGCGTCGGCTCAGGCGGACGTCCTCGTGTCGCTCCTGGTGGCCGCGCTCGTGCTGGCCCGCGTCGATCCGGCGCAGTCGCTCGCCACCGTGGACGCCGCGCTCGCGCTCGTCCGATCCTCCGCGCCCTGACGGCCGTCGCGACGAACGCCGGAGCACCGCTCTCGCGCCGGGCCCGCCCTCGCACCCGGCGCGCCGGGTCGGCCCGCACAGCACGACGCCCCCGTGCGCCTCGCGTCCCGGTGGGACGGATGCGCGCGGGGGCGTCGGACGGGCGGGGTCAGTCGGTGCCGGCGTCGAACGCCGCACCCTCCGAGGCCAGGTCGGTGGCGCGTCCGAGCGCATCGGCCGCTGCGGACCCGCCGCCCTCGGTGATCGCGTCGGCCTCGCCGATCTCGAGCTCGCCGACGAGCTCGGCGGTCGGACCGCCGACGAGGCCGGCGGCCGCGTACTGCTCGAGCCGCGAGCGGGAGTCGGCGATGTCGAGGTTGCGCATCGTGAGCTGCCCGATGCGGTCCTCGGGGCCGAAGGCGGCGTCGCCGACCCGCTCCATCGAGAGCTTGTCGGGGTGGTAGCTCAGCGCGGGGCCGGTCGTGTCGAGGATCGTGTAGTCGTCGCCGCGGCGCAGTCGCAGGGTGACCTCCCCGGAGACGGCCGAGCCGACCCAGCGCTGGATGGACTCGCGCAGCATCAGCGACTGCGGGTCGAGCCAGCGGCCCTCGTACATCAGGCGGCCGAGACGGCGGCCCTCCGAGTGGTACTGGGCGACGGTGTCCTCGTTGTGGATCGCGTTCAGCAGGCGCTCGTAGGCGATGTGCAGCAGCGCCATGCCGGGGGCCTCGTAGATGCCGCGGCTCTTGGCCTCGATGATCCGGTTCTCGATCTGGTCCGAGACGCCGAGCCCGTGGCGTCCGCCGATCGCGTTCGCCTCGAGCACGAGCGCGACGGCGTCCGAGAACTCGACGCCGTTCAGCGCGACGGGACGGCCGGCCTCGAAGCGCACCGAGACGACCTCGGAGGCGATCTCGACCTCGTCGCGCCACGACGCGACCCCCATGATCGGCTCGACGAGCTCGAGGCCGCTGGAGAGCTCCTCGAGGCGCTTGGCCTCGTGGGTGGCGCCCCAGATGTTGGCGTCGGTCGAGTAGGCCTTCTCGGTGGCGTCGCGGTAGGGGAAGCCGCGGGCGACCAGCCACTCCGACATCTCGGTGCGGCCGCCGAGCTCGTTGACGAACTGCACGTCGAGCCAGGGCTTGTAGATGCGCAGGCGGGGGTTGGCGAGCAGGCCGTAGCGGTAGAACCGCTCGATGTCGTTGCCCTTGTAGGTCGAGCCGTCGCCCCAGATGTCGACGCCGTCCTCGCGCATGGCGCGGACGAGGAGGGTGCCGGTCACGGCGCGGCCGAGGGGGGTGGTGTTGAAGTAGGTCTTGCCGCCGGAGCGGATGTGGAAGGCGCCGCACTGCAGGGCGACGAGCCCCTCCTCGACCAGCGCGCTCTTCGCGTCGACGAGGCGCGAGATCTCGGCGCCGTACTGGGCCGCGCGGGACGGGACGCTCTCGATGTCGGGCTCGTCGTACTGGCCGATGTCGGCCGTGTACGTGCAGGGCACCGCGCCCTTCTCGCGCATCCAGGCGACGGCGACGGATGTGTCGAGGCCTCCCGAGAATGCGATTCCGACACGCTCGCCCACGGGCAGACTGCTCAACACTTTCGACATGCCTCCGATTTTAGGAGGAACGGGGACCTCCTCCGTGCCGCGGGAGGTCCGAGCCGCCTCCCGGGGCGCCCGCGCGGGGTGCGCTCCGGCCGTGGGAGCACGTCCTCCGTCGATCCGCGTCGATCGCCGACAACCCCGACCGGGGCGCGCGAGCCGGCCGGAGGCTCCGTGGTCCGGAGGCGGCGCCCGCGCAGCCGGCGCGGATCGCCCGCTCCGGCTGAGTAGTTCCGCGCGGCCCCGATGGACGGCCGTGGCGAGCGCGTGCCAGGCTCCGCTCGACCCCGGCTTCCGCCGCCGCCGCCTCCGAAAGGGCTCTCCGTGCCACGACCTCCTCATCGCCTCGCGGCGATGGCCCTCGCCTGCCTGCTCGCCGCGGGCGGTTCCGCCGCTCTGGCGCCGTCCGCCCTCGCGACGCAGACCGTCGCCGAGACTCCGACCGCCTTCGTCCCGGGGGAGACTCCGCCCGCAGAGGCGCGCGGATCGCAGACCTACACGTACGCCCTCCTCGGCGGCGACTCGCTCGACGCGGGGGAGCGCATCTTCTCGAACGGAGACTCCGCGAGCTTCGAGATGCAGGCGGACGGCAACGCCGTGATCTACGACGCCGGGCGCCGCCCCGTTTGGAGCACCAGGACCCAGGGCTCCGGAGCGACCACGGTGCGGATGCAGGAGGACGGCAACCTCGTCGTCGTGACCGGCTCCGGCACGCCCGTCTGGGCGTCCGGGACCGCGGGAGAGACCGGCGCGCTCGCCCTCATCCAGGACGACGGGCAGCTCGTGCTCGTCCGCCCGAACGGGGACGCGGCCTGGTCCTCGGCCGACGAGCAGGAGCCCGAGCCGGAGCCGATCGCCGACGTCCTCGACAGCGGGCGCGAGCTCTCTCCGGGACAGCAGCTGACCGCCTCCGACGGCCGCTCGCGCGCCGCGATGCAGAGCGACGGCAATTTTGTCGTCTACGTGGACGGATCGCCGCGCTGGAGCTCCGCCACCTCCGGAGCGGGCAACCGCCTCGCGATGCAGACCGACGGGAACGCGGTGGTCTCGGCCCCCGGGTCCGGCGTGCGCTGGCAGGCGGGAACGCCCGGGAACCCGGGCGCGCGGATGCGGATGCAGAACGACGGCAACCTGGTGATCACCGCCGCCTCCGGACGGCCGCTCTGGGCGAGCTCGACCTCGCGCGCGCCTGAGATCCGCGACGTCCTCTCCTCCGGCTCGCGGCTCAGCCGGGGACAGCAGCTCACCTCGCCGGACGGCCGGTCGCGCGCCTCCCTGCAGGGCGACGGCAATCTCGCGGTCTACTCGCGGGGGGACGTCCGCTGGGGCGCCGGCACCCAGGGCGAGGGCGAGACGCTCTCGATGCAGTCCGACGGCAACGCCGTGGTCACCTCCGCCTCGGGCCGACCCCTGTGGGCCTCGGGTACGGCGGGCAACCCGGGATCCCGCCTGCAGATGCAGAACGACGGCAACCTGGTCGTCTACTCCGCCTCGGGCCGCGCGCTGTGGGCGAGCGACACTCCTCCGGCGCCGCCCGCGCCCGCCGTCCGGGACACCCTCTCCTCCGGGAGCCGGCTCGCGTCCGGACAGATGCTGCGCTCCTCCGACGGAGGGAGCGAGGCGGTCATGCAGGGCGACGGCAACCTCGTCGTCTACTCGCGCGGCTCGGCCCGCTGGGCGGCCGGCACGTCCGGAGGCGGCAACCGGCTCGAGATGCAGTCCGACGGCAACGCCGTGGTCTACGCGGGCTCCGGCGGAGCGCGCTGGCAGTCCGGCACGGCGGGCAGCCCGGGCTCCTGGATGGTCATGCAGAACGACGGCAACCTGGTGATCTACTCGCCGCAGGGCCGCGCACTCTGGGCGAGCACGCAGGCCGCGGCGCCGGCGCCGGGTCCGCGACCGAATGGGCCGATCAGGACGTGCCGGTCATTCTCGAACTGGGCAGAAGCGAACGCCTGGTTCCAGACCTACGCCAACGCCGGCAACCTGGATGGGGACGGGGACGGCGTCCCCTGTCAGGATCTTCCAGGCGCACCCCGCCGGAACTGACCCGTGCCCATCGAGAGGGCGGGAGTTCCGAGTCTCTCCTTTCCTCCTCTGTGGCGGTCGGGGCCGGTCGGTGCACCGGCCGCTCCCGCGCCGCCGGGCGACCCGGCATGCTGGGGCAGGACTCCGCCGACGACGCGGATCGGAAGGACGCCATGACCCCGACGACCCCCTCCAGCCGCGAGAGCCTGCTGGTCACCCCTGACGAGCTCGCCGAGCTCATGGCCTCCACCGAGCCGCCGCTCGTCCTCGACGTGCGCTGGCGCCTCGACCGGCCCGACGGCCGCCCGGAGTACCTCGCGGGCCACCTGCCCGGCGCGGTGCACGTCGACCTCGATCACGAGCTGGCCGCCCACGGCGAGCCGGAGGAGGGGCGCCACCCGCTGCCTCCGATCGAGGTGCTGCAGGAGGCGGCGCGCGGCTGGGGGCTCCGCCGGGGCCGGTCCGTCGTCGTGTACGACGACGCGCAGAGCGTCCCGGCCGCGCGGGCCTGGTGGCTGCTGCGGGCGACGGGAGTGGAGGACGTCCGCCTGCTCGACGGGTCGCTCGCCGGCTGGATCCGCTCGGGGCGGGAGCTCGAGACGGGCGACGTCCCGCGCGAGCGGGGCGACGTCGAGCTGGCCTACGGTCGGCTCCCGGTGCTGGACATCGACGAGGCGGCGGCGCTGCCCTCGGCGGGCGTCCTGCTCGACGCCCGAGCCCCTGAGCGGTACCGCGGCGAGGTCGAGCCGATCGACCCGCGGGCGGGCCGCATCCCCGGCGCTCGGAACGCTCCGGCGTCCGCGGCGCTCGACTCCGAGGGGCGGTTCCGGCCCGCCTCCGACCTGCGCGCGGGATTCGAGGCGCTCGGCGTGCGGGAGGACGCCCCCGTCGGCGTGTACTGCGGCAGCGGCGTCTCGGCCGCGGTCGACGTCGTCGCGCTCACGCTCGCGGGCTTCGCGCCGGCGCTCTACCCGGGCTCCTGGTCGCAGTGGTCGAGCACGCCGGGCCGGACGGTGGCGACCGGGTCGGAGGCCTGAAGCGCCTTCTTCGGATCGCGCGCGGAGCTCAGCTCAGGCGCGAGTGCTCGCCGAGGTGGTGCCAGGTGCGGTTGTGGTAGACGAGCGGCGCCGTGGTCTCGGAGTCCTCGGGCACGTGGGCCTCGAGGGCGTGCACGGCGACGATCGTCGACGATCCCGCCTCCATTCGGTTGATCACCGTGCCGCGGATCCAGGCGGCGGCGCCCGGGAAGAACGGCTCGCCCGTGGGCAGCCGCGACCAGAGCGACGTGTCGGCGAAGCGGTCGATGCCGCTGGTCGAGCCCAGACGCGCCAGGTCGAGCTGCTCCGCCCCGAGCAGGTGCACGACCAGCGTCTCGGACGCCTGGATGGCCGGAGAGCTGGACGAGGCGGACGAGAGCGAGAAGACGAACAGCGGCGGCTCGGCGCTCACCGAGAAGACGGAGGTCGCGGTCAGGGCGACCGGGCCGGTGCCCGGGTCGGCGGTGATCAGCGCGACTCCGGCGGCGTGGTTGCGGAACGCGAGCTTGAAGTCCTCCGGGGAGAGTCCGGCGAAGGCGCGGTGCTCCGGCTCGCGGTCCGGGGTGGTGGCGAGGTTCTCGCGGCTCATCGGAGACTCCTGATCGATCGAGGGTGCGGCACGGGGTGGTGGCCCGCCGTCGCGCCGCAGCACGGCTCCTCCAGACTGGCGCCCAGGCCGGGGGAGGGCCGCCCCATTGCGGAGTATGACGCCGCCACCTCGGGGAACGCCGATCCGCCGCTCCCTGTTCCCGATCACGCCGGATCGGGTGCGCGTCGTCGGCGCCGGCGTCCGCGCACCCGTCGCTCGCCCTCAGCGCAACCCGTTCCCGCGGCCGCGGTCTGCGCGCACACTCGAGGGCATGGCCCACCGTCAGCGCACGTCCACCGCGCATCCCGAGAGCAAGACCTGCGCCTCCTGCGGTCGCGAGATCGAGTGGCGCGCGAAGTGGGCGCGCGACTGGGAGGACGTCCGCTACTGCTCGGACGCCTGCCGCCGTCGCGGAGTCGGACCGGAGGAGGCGCGCCTCGAGGAGGAGATCCGCACCGTCCTGCTCGCGCGAGCGGCGGCGTCGACGGCGTGCCCGTCCGAGGTCGCGCGCCGGGTCGGCGGCGAGGAGTGGCGGCCGCTGATGGAGCCCGTGCGCCGGGCCGCGCGCCGCCTGGTCGACCGGGGCGAGATCGACATCGTGCAGGGCGGACAGGTCGTCGACCCCTCGCGGGCGAAGGGCCCGATCCGGCTGCGGCGGCGCCCCGGCGGACCCCTGTCGCCGGGCGGCGCCGCGGGCTAGCCTCAGCAGATGCCCAGCAGCGACGCCGTCGTCCTCACCGTCCCCGGACCGCACGGCGACCGGGAGGTGCGGATCTCGAGCCCTGAGCGAGTGCTCTTCCCGGAGCCGGGCATCACCAAGCGCGAGGTCGCGGAGTACCTGATCGCCGTCGGCGAGCCGTTCGTCGCGGCGAACGGCGGCCGCCCCGTCTCGCTGCAGCGCTTCTCCTCCGGGATCGAGGGCGAGCAGTTCTTCTCGAAGAACCCGCCCAAGGGCGCGCCCGAGTACGTCCGGTCCGTCCCGGTGACGTACCCGAGCGGGCGGGTGCATCCGGAGCTCGTGATCGACGAGCCCGCGGCCGCCGTCTGGGCGGCGCAGATGAACACCGTCGTCTTCCACCCGTGGGCGTCCCGCGCCGATGCGCCCGACCTGCCCGACCAGCTCCGGATCGACCTCGACCCGCAGCCCGGCACCGACGTCGCCGACGCGGTCGTCGCCGCGCACGCGCTGCGGGAGGTCCTGCGGGAGGCCGGCCTCGACCCGTTCGTGAAGACGTCCGGCAACCGTGGCCTGCACGTCTTCGCGCCGATCGTCGCCGAGCACGAGTTCCTCGACGTCCGCCACGCGGTGATCGCCGCGGCGCGCGAGCTGGAGCGGCGGATGCCCGGGCAGGTCACGACGGCGTGGTGGAAGGAGGAGCGCGGCGAGCGGATCTTCGTCGACTTCAACCAGGCCAACCGCGACCGGACGATCGCCGGTGCCTACAGCCCGCGGTCGCTCGCGCACGCTCCCGTCTCCACTCCGCTGGACTGGGACGAGCTCGACGGCGTCGACCCGCGGGCCTTCACGATCCGCACGGTCCCGGCGCGCCTCGCCGAGCGCGGTGATCCGTGGGCCCGGATGCACGACGCCCCCGGCCGCCTCGACGCCCTGCTCGGCTGGTGGGAGCGCGATGTCGCCGCCGGCCTCGGCGAGCTGCCGTTCCCGCCCGACTTCCCCAAGATGCCGGGCGAGCCGCCCCGCGTGCAGCCCAGCCGCGCGAAGAAGGCCTAGCCGAGGACGTCGCCGAGGTCGTACGCGGTCGGCTGCTCCAGCTGCTCCATGGTGCAGGAGGCGGCGTCGCGGTCCGGGCGCCAGCGCTCGAACTGCACGGTGTGCCGGAAGCGGTCGCCCTCGCGCTGGTCGTAGCGGACCTCGAGCACGAGCTCGGGACGCAGGCGCACGAAGGAGGTGTCGCGGCCGATCGAGAACCGGCTCCGCTCGCCCTCGCCGCGCACCGGTGCTCCCTCCGCGTCGCGCTCGACCGCGGGTGCGAGCTCCTCCAGCAGCTGCACGCGACGCTCGTCGCTGAAGGCCGAGGCCCCGCCGACCTGGCGGACCTCTCCGTCGTCGCCGTGCAGGCCGAGCAGGATCGAGCCCACGCGCGGCTTGGAGGCGTGCTCGCGGTACCCGATCGCGATCACGTCGGCCGTGCGGTGGTGCTTGACCTTGAGCACGGCGCGCTTCCCGGGGGAGTAGGGCGCGGCCAGGGGCTTCGCCACGACGCCGTCCAGTCCTGCGCCCTCGAAGCGCTCCAGCCAGTCGCGCGCCAGGGCCTCGTCGTCGGTGGCGCGGCCGAGGTGCAGCGGATGCGGGACGCCGGCCATCACCGCGGCGAGCGCCTCCCGCCGCGCCGAGTACGGCTCCTCGAGCATGCTGCGCCCGTCCACGGCGAGCAGGTCGAAGGCGACGAGCATTGCCGGGGTGGTCTCCGCCAGCATCCTCACGCGGCTCGCGGCCGGATGGATGCGCTGCGAGAGCAGGTCCCAGTCGAGCCGCTGCGCTCCCGGCTCGCCGGTCGCCAGGACGATCTCGCCGTCGAGCACGCAGCCGTCGGGGAGCAGCCGGAGGAAGGCCTCGACGAGCTCGGGGAAGTACCGGGTCAGCGGCTTGGAGCCGCGGCTCCCGATCTCGCACTCCCCGCCGGAGACCGAGACGATCGCGCGGAACCCGTCCCACTTCGGCTCGTAGGAGTATCCGCCAGCGACGGCGGTCTGCTCCGGCACCGCAGGAACGGCCTTGGCGAGCATCGGGGCGACGGGGAGCGCGAACGGGAGGTCCATGCCCTGATCATCCCGGCCGCGGTCTCGGACCGCACCCCCTTCCGGAAGGCTGTGGACCGGGACGTTCCAGGCCCGCCGCGGAGGTTCGAGGCGTAGCGTTCCCGGCATGAGCATTGACTGGAAGCGCTGGACGCCCGTCGCCGTCGTCCCCGCGGTCGTCGTCGCCGCGGCCGTCGCCCTCCCCCTCTCGGCGAGCGCCGCGGGGGACCTCCCCGAGAAGTCCGCCGCCGACCTCCTCGCCTTCGTCGCCGAGAGCGACGCCACGGCGTTCTCCGGCGAGATCCAGCAGACCTCGGACCTCGGCCTGCCCGACCTCTCGGCGCTCGGCGGCTCCGCCGGCTCGGCGTCCGCCGACCCCGCCGACTCCCTCGTCGAGCTCGCCACCGGCTCGCACCAGGCGCGCGTGTACGTCGACGCCGAGAAGGGCGTGCGCCTCCAGGTGCTCGACCGGCTCGCCGAGCGCGACGTCGTCGCCTCGACGACCGACGGAGTCTGGATCTACGACTCGAGCGCGAACACCGCCACCCACCTCGTGCCTCCCGCGGGCGGAGCCCCCGAGGCCTCGCCGGGCGATCAGGTCGTCACGCCGTCGTCCGCCGCCGAGCAGCTGCTCGCCGCGATCGACCCGACGACCACGGTCGCGGTCGGTTCGGACGTCAGCGTCGCCGGGCGCGACGCGTACGAGCTCGTGCTCACGCCCCGCGACGGCGGCACCCTCGTGGGCTCCGTGACCGTCTCGGTCGACGGCGAGACGGGTCTCCCGCTCGGAGTGGCCGTGACCGCCCGCGGGGGCACCGCGCCCGCGTTCAGCGTCGCGTACACGAGCATCGACTTCTCGACGCCCGATGCGTCCCTCTTCTCCTTCACGCCCCCGGCCGGCGCCGAGGTGACGGAGCAGGCCGCTCCGGTCGACGACGAGGCGGACGCCTCCGACGCGCCCGCCGCGGGCACGGCCGAGCACTCCGACGTCGTCACCACGGGGTCCGGCTGGACGAGCGTCGTCGAGCTGCCCGCCGGTGACGCCGACGCGCTCTCCTCGCTCGACGCGGTCACCACGCCGGTCGACGGCGGCCGCGTCCTCTCCTCCGCCCTGCTGACCGTTCTCGTCACCGACGACGGACGCGTCCTCGCCGGCGCGGTCCCGGCCGAGACGCTCCGCGACGCGGCCTCCGCTCGGTGACGGCGGGCGAGCTCGCAGTCGAGACGCGGGGCCTCACCAAGCGCTTCGGGCGCCAGGAGGCGGTCTCCGGTCTCGACCTCGCCGTTCCCCGCGGCGCCGTCTTCGGCTTCCTCGGCCCGAACGGCTCGGGCAAGACCACGACGATCCGGATGCTGCTCGCCCTCGCCGCGCCGACCGCGGGCAGCATCACCGTCCTCGGGCAGGCCATGCCCCGGCGCGCGGCCGAGGTCCTGCCCCGGGTGGGGGCGCTGGTCGAGGGGCCGGGCTTCTACCCGTTCCTCTCCGGAGCGGCCAACCTCCGGCGCTTCGACGCCGCGGAGGCGGGCACCTCGTCCCGCACCCGCGACACCCGCGCGAAGGAGGCCCTCGCCCGCGTCGGCCTCTCGGCCGCGGCGCGCAAGAAGGTCGGCTCCTACTCCCTGGGCATGAAGCAGCGGCTCGGCATCGCGGTCGCCCTGCTCTCGCCGCGCGACCTGATCGTGCTGGACGAGCCCACGAACGGCCTCGACCCGCAGGGCACCCGCGAGGTCCGCGCTCTCGTGCGCGGACTGAACCAGGACGGCACGACCGTCCTCGTCTCCAGCCACCTCCTGGCCGAGATCGAGCAGCTCTGCACCCACGCCGCCATCATGCGCACCGGGCGCCTCGTCGCCCAGGGCGGGCTCGACGAGCTGCGCGGGGACGCCGCCTCGGTCGAGCTGCTGACGCCCGACCGCGAGCGCGCGATCGTGGCTCTGCACACCCGGGGTCTGGAGCCGCGCACCGCGCCGGGCCCGCACCCCGCCGATCCGCCGCTGGTCGTCGCCGCTCTGCCGCCCGGGCTCGCGGCCGAGACGCTGGTGGCCGACCTCGTGCGGGCCGACGTCCGCGTCCGCGGGTTCGCCGTCCGCCGCCCCTCGCTCGAGGAGCGCTTCGTCGAGCTGACCGGGGAGGGCTTCGATGTCGAGCGCTGACGCGACCGTCCGCCGCGCGGGGATCGGGTCCCTGCTCGCCTCCGAGCTCGCCCTGCTCTTCCGCCGGCGCCGCACCTGGGCGCTGCTCGCGGCCCTGGCCGCCATCCCGATCCTGCTCGCCGTCGCGGTGCGGCTCTCGGGCGGCGACGGAGGCGGGCCCTCCTTCGTGGGCGCGATCGCCGGCAACGGCCTCTTCACCGGCTTCGCGGCCATCACGGTCGCCGTCCCGCTGTTCCTCCCGCTCACGGTCGGGGTCGTCGCCGGCGACGCGATCGCGGGCGAGGCCTCGCTCGGGACGCTGCGCTACCTGCTGGTCAGCCCCGTCGGCCGCGTGCGGCTGCTCGCGGTGAAGTTCGCCGCCTCCCTCGCCTTCTGCCTCGCCGCAGCACTCACCGTCATGGTGGTCGGGATCCTGATCGGCCTGGCGCTCTTCCCGGCGGGACCGGTGACGCTGCTCTCCGGCAGCACCGTCCCGCTCGCCGACGCGATCGGCCGGGCCCTGGCGATCGCCGTGTACGCGGCGCTCTCGCTGGTCGGGCTCTCGGCGATCGGCCTCTTCATCTCGACGCTGACCGATGTGCCGGTCGGCGCCATGGCGGCCACCGTCGTCGTCTCCATCGCGGCGCAGATCGTCGGCTCGCTCTCGCAGCTGGACGCCCTCCACCCGTTCCTGCTGACCGACCGGTGGTTCGACTTCGCCGACCTCCTGCGCGACCCGATCGCGTGGAGCTCCTTCGGCGAGAACGCGCTGCTCCAGCTCGCCTACGTCGCCGTGTTCGGGTCCCTCGCGATCGGCCGCTTCACCACCCGCGACATCCTCTCCTGATCCTGGGACGACGGAGGCCGCCCTCCCGCACTGCGGTGGGGGCGGCCTCCGATGTCGACGGGGTCAGTCCTGGGGAGCGATCCCGAAGCTGACGGAGCCGCCCTCGTCCACCTGCGCGTCGAGGACCTTGTCGCCGAGAGCGACGGAGGCGGCGACGTCGAGGAACACGCGCGCGCCGTCCTGCTCCACGACGGCGTCCGTCGTCTCGGGGGCCGCGGCGACCGCGACAGCGAAGTTGCGGGCGTCGAGATCGGTGCCGCTGATGCGCAGGCCTCCCTCGACGGGGGTCTCGGTCTGCCCGGTGATGGTCTTGACGACGGTGCTGGCGTTGTCGGTGAGCGTGAGCATCGGGTCGTTCCTTCCGTCCGTGGTCGATGAGGGGGCCACGTTGCCGGGATCCGGCGGCACCCTCAAGGCGGCGGAGCGGATGTGGAGGGGATGCACACCTGGACGGCCCGGGGAGTCGCGGCGCTCGCCGGAGCCGCGCCGGGCCGGGGGCGCCGCATCGCCTGCCACACTGGCCGGATGCACCCCGCCGACTCCTGCCCCTGCGGAAGCCGCCGCCACTACGCCGACTGCTGCCGCCCCGCCCACATCGGCGAGGAGCCCTCGCCGACGGCGGAGCGCCTGATGCGCAGCCGCTACAGCGCGAACGTCCTCGGCAGCGCTCCCTACCTGCTCGCGAGCTGGCACCCCTCGACCCGGCCGCGCCGCATCGACCTCGATCCCGACGTGCAGTGGCGCCGGCTCCAGATCGTCGACACCTCGTTCGGCGGGGAGGGCGACGAGGAGGGCCTGGTCGAGTTCCGCGCCTCCTACCGCTCGCCCGCCGGCCCCGGCCTCGTGCACGAGCGCAGCCGCTTCCTGCGCGAGGACGGTCGCTGGCTCTACGTCGACGGCGAGATGCTCGGCGACGAGGCCTGATCCGTCCGGGCCGTCCTACTCTGGAGGCATGGCCAAGGACTTCCGCCGGGCGGACGACGCGTCGCGCTACGAGCTCCACCTCGACGGCGCCCTGGTGGGCGTCCTCGACTACCGCGAGGCGCCCGGCAGCGTCTCCCTCGTCCGCTCCTTCACGACCCCGCCCTTCCGCGGCCGTGGGCTCGCCGGGGAGCTGGTCTCCTTCGCCGTCGCCGACATCGAGGCCGCCGGCGGGCGGAGCGTCGTGCCGATGTGCTGGTACGTCGGGCAGTGGTTCGAGCAGCACCCCGAGAAGGCGCACCTCCTCGCTCCCTCCTGAGCCGCTCGCTCACTCGCGGACCGCGGGCTCCACTCCGGCCAGGTCCGGGCCGAGGCCGATGTCGACCAGGCGCAGACGGCCCGCGTAGGAGTCGCCCGGAGGCAGCAGCAGACCGGCCTTGATCGCGCCGAAGGCGACCGTCACATCGGCGCGCAGCACGGTGGGATCGGGGACCGACCCGTCGTCGGGATGGATTCCGCTCGGCAGGTCGACCGCGACGACCACCGGGCGCTCGGCCCGCCGCTCCAGCGCGTCGAGCACCGCCTCGACGACGACGCGCGGCCGTCCCCGCAGCGCGGGCTCCGTCGCTCCGATGCCGAGGATCCCGTCGACCAGGACATCCGCCCGCGCCACCGCCGCGGCGAGGCCGGGCGCGTCGTCGGCCGGCACCTGCCCGCAGCCCTCGTCGAGCGCCACGGCGAGGCCCCGGCGGTGCACCCGCTCGGCCGTGAGGACGAGGACGACGTCGGTTCCGGAGGAGGAGAGCTCGGCGGCCGCGTAGAGCGCGTCACCGCCGTTGTCGCCCGGACCGACCAGGACGAGCACCGAGGCCGGACGGGAGCGGTCGGAGCGCCCGGCGAGCACGAGACGCAGCTCGCGGGCGAGGCCGTCGGCGGCGCGCTGCATCAGCGGCTCCCGCCGGGCCAGGTGCGGAGCCTCGGCGGCGCGCACCTGCGCGGACGTGTATCCCTCGACCATGCGCTCCACTGTGCGCGCGGCGCTGCGGGCGTGCAACCCCGTCAGCTCTCCTGCACCGCCCGGTCCGACTCCTCGACGATCGCCCGCATCGCGGCCTCCGCAGCGTCCGCGTCGCCCGAGGCGACGGCGGCGGCCACCGCCCGGTGCAGCCGCACCGCGGTGGAGTCGGCCTCGCGCGGCATGAGCGCATTGCGGGTGCGGCCGGCGAGGACCTCGGCGACCAGATCGCCCAGCTGCGCGAGCATCCGGTTGCCGGACGCGGCCAGGAGGGAGCGGTGGAAGGCGGTGTCGGCGGCGAGGTAGGCGGACTGGTCGGCTGCGCGGGAGTGGGTGGAGAGGGCGTCGCCCGCCTCCGTGAGCGCCCGCCGCTGCTCCTCGGTCGCGTTCGCCGCGGCGAGCCGGGCGGCGAGCGGCTCCACCCCGAGTCGGAGCTCGCTGAGCTGGTGCAACTGGCGCCGCCGGTCCGGGCCGTCCAGTCCCCACGCGACGACCCGCGTGTCCAGGGCGTTCCAGCACTCCGGAGGCTGGACCCGCGTCCCCGCGCGGCGGCGGGACGTCACGAGCCCGAGCGTCTCGAGGACGCGCACCGCCTCCCGCATCACCGAGCGGGAGACCCCGCGCCGTTCCGCACGCTCGTCGGCGCTGAAGGTGGTGCCCGGCGCGAGCTCGCCGCGCACGATCTGCGAGCCGAGCTCGTCCAGCACCGAGTGGTGCAGCGAGGGCGTCGGCGCGGGCATGCGGTCATCCTGCCATCGCCGGAGTCGCGCCCCGGCCGATCTTCGGGCATGATCGGGACACACGCAGGTTATGTCGGACAAAAGCCGGCCGCTGGCCGTCGGCTCGATCAAGGACGCTCATGACACCGACCCTCCTCCCCGCCCTCCGCGCCGCCGCCGGGGACGCCCCCGCCACCACCGCCGGGCAGGGGCAGCTGATCCTCGCCGCCGTCGTCGGCATCGCCGTGATCGTCGTGCTGATCACCTGGCTGAAGCTGCACCCCTTCGTCTCCCTGCTGATCGGAGCGCTGACCACGGGCCTGATCGCGGGGCTGGCGGCGGCGGACGCGGTCGCCAGCTTCGCGCTGGGGTTCGGCAACACCATGGGCGGCGTCGGCATCCTCATCGGCCTCGGCGCGATGTACGGCAAGCTCCTCGCCGACTCGGGCGGCGCGGACCGCATCGTGGACACCCTCATCGCCCGCTCGAGCACTCGTGCGCTGCCCTGGATGATGGGCTTCGTCGGCGCGCTGATCGGGCTGCCGATGTTCTTCGAGGTCGGGCTCGTGCTGCTGATCCCGGTCGTGATCCTGGTCGCCCGCCGGAGCGGTCTGCCGCTGATGAAGGTGGCGATCCCGACGCTCGCCGGCCTCTCGGTGATGCACGGCCTCGTCCCGCCCCACCCCGGACCGCTGGTCGCGATCGACGCGCTCGGCGCGAACCTCGGCGTGACCCTCGCGTTCGGCGTCCTGGTCGCGATCCCCACCGTCGTCGTCGCCGGCCCGCTCTTCGGCCGGGTCGCCGCCCGCTGGGCGCCGGTGGAGACGCCGCCGCTCTTCGGCGAGGGCGCGGGCGAGACGCGCGAGCACCGCCCGGGCTTCGCCGCCGCCGTCGCGAGCATCCTGCTGCCGGTCGTGCTGATGCTGGGCAAGGCGATCGCCGACATCGCGGCCCCCGGATCCACGGACGCCTGGAAGGGCGCCCTCGACTTCCTCGGCACACCGACCATCGCGCTGGGGATCGCGCTCCTGGCCGGTCTGGTCCTGCTCGGACGCGGCGGCCGGATGAACCGCACCGAGCTGCAGGCCTCGCTCTCGAGCTCGCTGCCGCCGATCGCGGGCATCCTGCTCATCGTCGGCGCGGGCGGCGGTTTCAAGCAGGTCCTCGTCGACACCGGGATCGGCGGGGTGGTCGCCCAGCTCGCGGAGGGGAGCGGCGCCTCGGCGCTGCTGCTCGCCTGGCTCGTGGCCGTCGTGATCCGCGTCGCCACCGGCTCCGCGACCGTCGCCACCGTGACCGCCGCAGGGATCCTCCAGCCGCTGACCGAGACCATGGACGGGCCGATGGTCGCCCTCATGGTGCTCGCGATCGGCGCCGGCTCGGTGTTCCTGTCGCACGTCAACGACGCCGGGTTCTGGCTGGTGAAGGAGTACCTCGGGCTCAGCATCGGCCAGACGCTCAAGACCTGGACCGTGATGGAGTGCCTGGTCTCGGTGACCGGGCTCGCCGGGGTCCTCCTGATCGGTCTCTTCGTAGGAGGTATCTGATGACCGCTCTTCCCACCGTCCCCGTCCGCGCCGTCGTCGTCATGGGCGTCTCCGGCAGCGGCAAGTCGACCGTCGCGTCGCTCCTGGCGCGCCGCCTGGGCTGGGAGTTCCTCGAGGGGGACGACCTGCACCCGCAGGCGAATGTCGACAAGATGCACGCCGGCATCCCGCTGACCGACGAGGACCGGGCGCCCTGGCTGGCCGAGATCGCCCGCGTGGTGGACCAGCGGATCGCCGCGGGCGGCTCGGTCGTCGTGACCTGCTCGGCCCTGCGCCGCCGCTACCGCGACGTCCTCCGCCGCGACGACCTCGTCTTTGCGCACCTCGCGGGATCGAGGGACCGGATCGCCGGGCGGCTCGCCTCGCGGGTCGGCCACTTCATGCCGACCACGCTGCTCGACTCGCAGTTCGAGGCGCTCGAGCCCCTCGGTGACGACGAGCTCCACGTCACGGTCGACGTGGGCGGCGCTCCGGAGGAGGAGATCGCCGAGATCCTCGGGGGGCTCGGCCTCGCGCCCGCGGGCGCCTAGAGCAGCAGCGACTCCACCGGCACGGCCGGGAGGTCGAAGGCCGCGGCGACGGCGGTGTTCGTCACCCGGCCGTCGTGGGTGCTCAGGCCGCGGGCGAGCGCCGGGTCGGCGGCCAGGGCGGCCCGCCACCCGCGGTCGGCCAGCGCGAGCGCGTAGGGGAGCGTCGCGTTGGTGAGCGCGCGGGTCGAGGTCTCGGGGACGGCGCCGGGCATGTTCGCGACGCAGTAGTAGACGCTCCGGTGCACGGGGAACACCGGGTCGTCGTGCGTGGTCGGACGCGAGCCCTCGAAGCAGCCGCCCTGGTCGATCGCGATGTCGACCAGGACCGAGCCCGGCTTCATCGTGGCGACCATCTCGTCGGTCACCAGCTTGGGCGCCTTGGCGCCCGGGATGAGGACGGATCCGATCACGAGGTCGGCGTCGGCCAGCTGCGCGGCGATCTCGTAGGCCGAGGAGGCGCGGGTCTGGATCGCGCCCTGGAAGCGGTTCTCGAGCTGCGCGAGGCGGGGGAGCGAGAGGTCGACGATCGTGACGTCGGCCCCCATGCCGAGGGCGTTCGCCGCGGCGTGCTCGCCGGCCGTGCCGCCGCCGATCACGACGACCTTCGCCTTCGGAGTGCCGGGGACCCCGCCGAGCAGCGTGCCCCGTCCGCCGACGGCACTCATGAGGTGGTAGGCGCCGACCGTGATCGACAGGCGCCCGGCGACCTCGCTCATCGGCGAGAGCAGCGGCAG
Organism: Rathayibacter sp. AY1C6; assembly: GCF_002931535.1. NCBI lineage: Bacteria > Bacillati > Actinomycetota > Actinomycetes > Micrococcales > Microbacteriaceae > Rathayibacter > Rathayibacter sp. AY1C6. Next base: position 48,904 of record NZ_PSWC01000011.1, read on the forward strand.
CCGCCGGTCGTCCAGCTGGACCGTCTCGTAGGCGATGGAGGTCGTCCCCGCCGCGAGCAGCGCATCGGTGCACGGGCGGGAGGCGGCGAGGTGGAGGTAGGTGAAGAGCACCTGGTCGCGGTGCATCCGCGGGTACTCGGCCTCGATCGGCTCCTTGACCTTGAGGACCAGCTCGGACTCGCCCCAGACCTCGTCGGGCCCGTCGACGACGAGGGCGCCGGCGCGGCGGAAGTCGTCGTCCGACACGCGCGAGCCCAGGCCCGCGCCGGCCTCGACGAGGACCTCGTGGCCGCGGCGCACCAGCTCGTGGACGCCGGCCGGAGTGGCGGCGACCCGGTTCTCGTTGTTCTTGATCTCGGTGGGGATCCCGACGCGCACGGCGGCTCCTTCGCTGCGGCCCGCGGGGCGGGCGGTGGGCGCCGATCCTGCACCGGCTCTGCCCCCATCGTGCGAAGATCGTGCCCGGAGCGGAGGAACTCCGCAGGATCGGTCGGAAGTCACCGCACGGGCCGAAGGTTCGTCGGCGGAGTGAGGGAGCGGGCGCATGCCACCGAAGGATCTGCACGACCTCGACGACCTGGATCCGGTCGATCGGACCCTGGTGCGCCTCCTCCGCGCCGACGCGCGGACGCCCAACAGCCGGCTCGCCGAGCGCGCCGGCATCGCCCCGTCGACCTGCGTCGCACGCGTCCGGGGCCTCGTCGAGCGCGGCGTCATCACCGGCTTCACCGCCGAGCTCGACCCGGCGGCGCTCGGCCTGACCCTGCAGGCGCTGATCAGCGTCAGCATCCGCGTCGGCCAGCGCCAGGCGATCACGCGCTTCGCGGAGGAGATCCGCGCGCTGCCCGAGGTGGTGCAGGTGTTCTTCCTCGGCGGCTCGGAGGACTTCATCATCCACGTCGCGGTCCGCGACTCCAGCGACGTGCGGGACTTCGTGGTCTCGAACCTCTCGGCGAACCCGGCGGTGGCCTCGACGCGCACGAGCCTGGTGTTCGACCACCACCGCAAGGGCCCGGCGGTCCCCGAGTAGCGCGGGCAGGCGCGGGTCCGAGCGGCCGCTCGGCCCGCGTCCGTCCCTCGGGGCTAGTGCGCCCCGGGGTTCACGTCGCCGCCCCCGCGCTGCATGAGGCCGGGGATGCGCTTGGCGAGCCCCGGGATCGCCTCGTCCGAGATCGAGATCCGCGTGTCGCGCAGGCGCTGGCGCAGCAGGGTCTCGACGTCCTCCTCCGGTCGCAGCTCGGCGTCGCCGGCGACCTGCAGCAGCACGCCGCGCAGCTTCTCGTCGAGCTGCGCGTCGTCGCTGCCGTGCTGGATCGGGTGGTCCTGGGATGCGTTCGTCATGCCTCCATGCTGGCACCGGCGACCCCGTGCCGAGAGGACTTGCGCCGCGGCAGGATGGTCGCATGCCGTTCACCCGCGCCGAGCTCGCAGCGTTCCAGGACCGCACCGTCGAGGACCTGCTGGGTGACGACGTCCGGCTCCTCTTCGTCGGCATCAACCCGGGACTGTGGACCGCCGCCACCGGCGCGCACTTCGCCCACCCCGGCAACCGCTTCTACCCGGCGCTCGTCGCGGCCGGGATCCTCGAGCGCGCGCCGCGCGTGTCCGAGGGGATGAGCGCCGCGGACCGCGCGGAGCTCGTCTCCCGCGGCGTCGGCATCACCAATCTCGCCTCCCGGGCGACCGCCCGCGCCGACGAGCTGACCGCGGAGGAGCTGCGCGAGGGCGCTCAGCGGCTGGTCGCCACCGTGGAGCGGGTGCGGCCCCGGGCCGTCGCGGTCGTCGGCATCACCGCCTACCGGATCGCGTTCGGACGCCGCAGGGCGGTGCAGGGCAGGCAGGAGGAGGACGTGGCGGGCGCGCCGCTCTGGGTGCTGCCGAACCCGAGCGGCCTGAACGCGCACGACACCGTCGCCTCGCTCGGGCGCGCCTACCGCGAGCCGGCGCTCGAGGCGGGGATCGTCTCTTCCGACGCGCTCCTGCCCGGGGACGTCGGACCCCGCCCGCAGGAATAGCCGTCGACCCCCGGAGGTTGCAGAAGTCCATGAGTATGCATGAAGTCAAGTTCGGCGTCGACACGTTCGGCGACGTCACCGCCGGCCCCGACGGCGCCCCGCTGCCGCACGGCCAGGTCCTCCGCGACGTGGTCGAGGAGGGAGTCCTGGCCGACCGGGTCGGCATCGACTTCTTCGGGATCGGCGAGCACCACCGCGCCGACTTCGCCGTGAGCGCACCGGATGTCGTGCTCGCCGCCATCGCGGCCCGCACCGAGCGCATCCACCTCGGCTCCGCCGTGACGGTCCTCTCCTCGGACGACCCGGTGCGCGTCTACCAGCGCTTCGCCACCCTCGACGGACTCTCCGGCGGCCGGGCCGAGGTCATCCTCGGCCGCGGCTCCTTCACCGAGTCCTTCCCGCTCTTCGGCTACGACCTCGCGCAGTACGAGGTCCTCTTCGAGGAGAAGCTCGACCTCTTCCACGCCCTGATCCAGGGCGGCCCGGTCACCTGGCAGGGCACGACCCGCCCCGCGCTCACCGAGCAGAGCGTCTACCCGACCCTCGACAACGGCACCCTCCGCACCTGGATCGGCGTCGGCGGCAGCCCCGAGTCGGTCGTCCGCGCCGCCCGGTACGGCTTCCCGCTCGTCCTGGCGATCATCGGCGGCTCGCCGGCCCGCTTCCGCCCCTACGTCGACCTCTTCGGCCGCGCGCTCGACCAGCTCGAGCAGCCCCGCCTCCCGGTCGCCGTGCACTCGCCCGGCTTCGTCGCCGACACCGACGAGGAGGCGCGCGAGCTGTACTTCCCGCACCACAAGGCGATGATGGACGCCATCGGCCGCGAGCGCGGCTGGTCCCCGATGACCCGCGAGCGCTTCGAGGAGGAGGCCGGCCCCGACGGCGCCATCCACCTCGGCTCGCCCGAGACGGTCGCCCGGAAGATCGCGCGAACGGTCGAGGCCCTGGGCATCGACCGCTTCGACCTCAAGTACAGCGCCGGGACGCTGCCGCACCCGGCGATCATGCGCAACATCGAGCTCTACGGCACGCAGGTCATCCCGCGGGTGCGCGAGCTGCTCGCGCACTGACCCCCGCCGGGCGCCCGTTCCCCCGCTGGGCGCTCGGCGCGTTCCGAGCCGACGCGGTGCGCGCTCCCACCGGGCGCCCGGCCCGCGTCGATACACTCGGAACCCCCCGCCCCGACCCTCCCGGAAGCACATGCCCGACAGCCACGCCGCCCGCACCCCCTACGAGGTGCTGGGCGTCGCCGCCACCGCGTCCGACGACGAGCTCCGCCGGGCGTACCGGCTCCGCCTCCGCGAGACCCATCCGGACACGGGAGGCGACGCCGCGTCGTTCCACGCGGTGCAGCTCGCCTGGGAGCGGATCGGCAGCGCCTCCGCCCGCGGCGACTACGACCGAGGCGCTCCCGCCCCCGGGAGGTCCTCCCCGCAGTCGCCGTACACCGGCTCACCGCGCCCGCAGACCGCCTCGGCCGTGCGCGCCCGCTCCTACGGTCACCCGGGAGGCGCGGCGCGCGAGTACTACCTGCGCCTGGTGCGCGAGTGGCTCGGCCGCGGCGTCGAGACCGAGGACCCCTTCGACCCGGCGATCGTCCGCTCCGCTCCTCGCGAGGTCCGCTCCTGGCTCGCGAAGGCTCAGGCCGAGGAGGCGACGGCCGCGCTCGTCGGCGCGCTCGGCATCGCCTACACGATCTGGAACGACGTCGCGGTCGGCGACGGCGGGCTCAAGATCGACCACCTCGTGCTCGGGCCGGCCGGCCTGCTCGCGCTGACCTCCGCCGACTGGGGCGACCCGGTCCGCCTGAGGAAGGGCGAGCTCGAGGGCCCCGGGATCGCCGAGGACGAGAAGCCGATCGCCTCGCTCGCGAAGGCCGCGCGCCGTCTCGGCCGCGAGCTGGGCGTCCGCTTCTCGACGAGCGTCGTGGTCGTGCCGGACGAGGCGCTGGAGCAGCCGTTCGAGCAGGTCGAGCGCGGCAGGCACCAGGGCGCCGTCGTCATCCGCCGCTCGCTGCTGCCGCAGCTGCTGCGCTCCGGCACGGACGACCCGCGGCTCGGCGGGTACGGCGAGTCGTTCGAGGTCCGCACCCGCGTGCAGAACCGCATCCGCTTCGTCTGACGCCGCGCTAGCCGCCGCTCGCGACCGGGGCAAGGGGTTAGCGCGCATCCGGCGCCCCGCCCACCATGGGACGTGCCCCCGGGCATCCCACGACGAGCGGAACGAGGACGGACCATGGTGCGATTCGGATACACCCTGATGACCGAGCAGAGCGGACCCAAGCAGCTGGTGGGCTACGCGGTCGACGCCGAGAGGCTCGGCTTCGAGTTCGCGGTCTCGAGCGACCACTACTCGCCGTGGCTGACCGAGCAGGGGCACGCCTCCTACGCCTGGACGCTGCTCGGAGCGGTCGCGCAGGCCACGTCGACCATCGACCTCACGACCTACGTCACCGCGCCGACCATCCGCTACCACCCGGCCGTGGTGGCGCAGAAGGCCGCGACGCTCGCGATCCTCTCCGACGACCGCTTCACGCTCGGCCTCGGCTCGGGCGAGAACCTCAACGAGCACGTCGTCGGCGAGGGCTGGCCCTCGGTCGCCGTGCGCCAGGACATGCTCGAGGAGGCCGTCCACCTCATCCGCGAGCTGCACACCGGCGAGCTGGTGACCTGGGAGGGCGAGTACTTCCGCGTCGACTCCGCCCGCATCTGGGACCTGCCGGACACGCCGGTCGAGATCGGCCTGGCGGTCTCGGGGGAGAAGTCGATCGCCCGCTTCGCGCCGATCGGCGACCACCTCATCACGACCGAGCCCGACGCCGAGCTGATCTCGCAGTGGTCCGCGGTCCGCGGTGCGGACGCCGCCCCCTCGCGCACGATCGGCCAGATCCCGATCTGCTGGGCGCCGGACAAGGAGCAGGGAGTGGCGCTGGCCCACGAGCAGTTCCGCTGGTTCGCCGGCGGCTGGGCGGTCAACTCCGATCTGCCGACCCCCGCCGGCTTCGCCGGAGCGAGCCAGTTCGTGCGCCCGGAGGACGTCGCCGAGCAGATCGCCTGCGGCCCCGACCTCGACGAGCTCGCCCAGAGCTTCGTGCCCTACATCGAGGCGGGGTTCACCGACATCGCCCTCGTCCAGGTCGGCGACGAGCTGCAGCAGCGGTTCCTCGACGAGGCGGCGGAGGGGCTCCTGGAGCGCCTGCGCACGCTCGCCCCCTGAGGCCGCTGCCGGGTCGCGCGGTCAGAATCCGCGGAGCCGCACGATGTCGCGCCGGTCGCGCTTCGTCGGGCGGCCCGCTCCGCGGTCACGGACGATCACGCCCGGCGCGGACTCCCGGGGTGGCGGCGGGGGCGTCCGGTCCTCCATGCACTCGGCGGCCACCGGCGCACCGACCCGCTTGACCACGAGTCCGCGGACGATCAGCTCCCGGTCGAAGCCGCCGATCCGGGCGCGGACCTCGTCGCCGACCCGCACAGTCTGCGCCGCCTTGGCCCGCTCGCCGTTGACGCGGATGTGGCCGGCCCGGGCAGCGGTCGTCGCGGCGGAGCGCGTCTTGTAGATGCGCACCGCCCAGAGCCACGCGTCCACCCGCACGGCACCGGTCACCGGGATCTGCATCCCCCCAGTCTACGAACGGCGCCCGCTCGCCACCCACCCCGCGGTCCTACACTGGCCGCCGACAAGGAGGTTCCCATGAACCGAGACGACAGCATCTACACCGGAGCGGACGCCGCGCTGCGGAGCGGCGACGACCGCATGGTCGCGGCGAACGACAGCTCCGGAGCCGGCGGAACCCGTGGCGACGTCGGCATGAGCACGACGAGCGGCGAGGGCACCGGGGTCCCCACCCGCGGCGCGCCTCCGCAGAGCGGATCCCCGTCCGAGCTGCGCCCCACCGGCTTCCCGCACGCGGGCCTGGAGTTCTCGCTCGTCCCGTCCGGGCACGAGGAGTGGCGGATCGAGCACCCGGGCGGTCGCACCGTCGGCGTCCTCGCCGTCATCTCGCACGCGGGCGAGGAGTCGGAGGCCGTGTTCGTCACGCGCCGCGTCGGCTCCGAGGACGCCGTGGCCGAGGGCACCGACTGGCGCGGCATCGTCTCGGCCGTGATCAACGACGAGGCGGCGGACGAGCGCGATCCGGTCCAGCTCGACCCCACCGTCGAGCACGTCCGCGGCGGACTGATCAGCCGCGGCCCCGCGGACGTCGACGGCCTCTCCTGAGCCCTCTCTCCTCCGGGACGCCGTTCGCGCTCGGCGCGGGGCGTCCCACGGAGGAGGGTCGGACGCTCAGCGGGCGAGCAGCGCGGCGTTGATCCGGGCCGAGAGGTCGGCGTCGACGCGGCGGTCGGTCCCGTCGACGGCGCGGACGGGAGCGGCGTTGCGCGCGCTCGAGACCAGCCACGCCGCGTCCGCCGCCTCCAGATCGCCCGCGCGCAGCGGACGCACCGCCGTCCCGAGGCCGAGGCCCGGCGCGAGCGCGAACAGGTCGGCCTGCGTGGTGCCGGGCAGCAGCCCGAGGCTCGGCGGAGGAGTCACGAGCTCCCCGCCCGCCAGCAGCACGAGGTTCGAGGTCGGCCCCTCGAGCAGGTAGCCGTCGCTCGACACGAACAGGGCGTCGTCGGCACCGCGCCGGGCGGCCTCCCGCGCGGCCGCACGGTTCACCGCGTACGAGAGCGTCTTCGCGCCGGCGAGCAGCCAGGGGGACGTCGACTGCACGTCGGAGCGCAGCCCGCGGTCCAGGAGCACCACGCGCACGCCGTCGCGGCGGGCCGGGCCGAAGTCCGGGCTGGTCTGCACGAAGACGACGCCGGTGGGCCGCCCGCCGCCCTCGACGCCGCGGGTCAGGATCGTCTTCACCATCGCCTCGTCTACGGGCGGGTGCGCGGCCACCGCCGCTCCGATCGCCTCGAGCCAGGCGGCCCGGTCCGGCCGGGGCAGGTCGAGCATCCGGGCCGAGCGCTCGAAGCGGTCCAGGTGCGCGTCGAGCGCCTGCAGCCGTCCGTCGACGAGGTTGATCGTCTCGAACACGCCGTCGCCGCGGGTGAAGCCGAGGTCGGTGACGTCCAGATCGCCGCGCCCGCTCGGATCGATGCGGTGCGCGGGTCCTCCCGGCGAGTGCGCCTCGGCGTCGAGGGAGGGTCGGTCGAGGACGACGAGGGTCTCAGCGGGCATGGGCGGTGCGGTCCTTCCGAAAGCGGCGGCGGGGGGAGAAGCGGAGCAGCGCGATCGTCAGCAGGGCGCCGATCAGAGAGCCGCTGCCGTTCGAGACCAGGTCCTGCACGTCGGAGACGCGGGTCGGCAGCCACAGCAGCTGCGCGGTCTCGACGGCCGCCGACACCCCGAGCCCGATGGCGGCGGCCCACAGGCGGCGCCCCGCCGGCAGCTGCGCGGCGATCAGCGCACCGAGCGGCACGAAGAGCAGCACGTTCGCGGTGAACTCCGCCACGTCGAAGTCGAACCAGCCGGTGAGCGGCGTGGAGGCGAGGAAGGCGATGATCCCGCGGATCAGCGCGTTGGGCTCCCCGGCCGGGTAGGGCGCGGGCGTCAGCGTGATCAGGGCGATCAGCGCGAGCCAGGCGAGCGTCGCGAGGCGGAGGGGTCTCGAGCGGCGCATCGTCCGATTCTGCCAGCCCGTCGGGGTCGGGTGCGGCGGGCGCGGTGTGGGAGGCTGGAGGGCATGACCAGCGAGGACCCCGGCGCGGACGCCGTGCTCCCGCGCCACCCCTTCGACGCGTCGCTCGGCGACGGCTGGGTCGAGATCGGCGACGGACGCCGCTTCTGGGGACGCTTCGGCGCCGCCGGCCTCCTCCTGCGCGATCCGTCGGGACGCGTCCTGCTCCAGCACCGCGTCAGCTGGAGCCACTTCGGGGACACCTGGGGGCTGCCCGGCGGCGCCCGTCACCCCGAGGAGACGGCCTTCGAGGCGGCCCTCCGGGAGTCGGAGGAGGAGGCGGGCGTCCCCGCCGACCTGATCCTGCCCGTGCTCTCCAGCGTCGTCGTGATCGGACCGTGGAGCTACTCCACCGTCCTGGCCGAGTCCCGCGAGCACTTCGCTCCCCGCATCAGCGACGCCGAGAGCACCGAGCTGCGCTGGGTCGCCCCCGAGGACGTCGCCTCCCTGCCGCTGCACCCGGGCTTCGGGGCGGCCTGGCCGGGCCTGCGCGCGCTCGGCTCCTCGATCCCAGTGCTCGTCGTGGACGCCGCCAACGTGGTCGGCTCACGCCCCGACGGCTGGTGGCGCGACCGCGCCGGCGCCGCGGAGCGCCTCCTCGCCTCCCTGGCCCGCCTCGCGGAGGCCGGCGTCCCCGGCCGTCTCCTGGGGATCGACGCCGACACGGTCTGGCCGCGCATCGCCGTGGTGCTCGAGGGAGTGGCGCGCGCCGCCCGTCCGGAGGCGGGCGCTCTCACGGAGCGGCTGACGGTCCACGCGGCCGACGGCTCGGGCGACGACGCGATCGTCGAGCTGGTCGGCGCGCTCGAGACCGCGGTCGTCGTGACAGCCGACCGTGGACTGGCCGCCCGCGTCGAGGCGCTCGGGGCCGCCGTGGTCGGTCCGAGGTCGCTGCTCGACCTCCTCGATCCCGCCCGGGAATAGGCCGCGGGGGCACCCGGTTGCATCCCCCATGGCTACGACTGCGATGACCCTCGACTCCCACGACCAGACGATCGCCGACGGCATCGTCCTCATCGACTTCTGGGCCGACTGGTGCGGCCCGTGCAAGCAGTTCGCTCCGGTCTTCGAGGCCACGAGCGAGAAGAACGCCGACATCACCTTCGCGAAGGTCGACACGGAGGACCAGCAGCAGCTCGCCGCGAGCTACGGCATCTCCTCCATCCCCACCCTCGTGGTGTACCGCGACGGCATCCCGCTGATGGCTCAGCCCGGCGCCCTGCCCGCCCCCGCGCTCGACAACCTGATCGAGCAGGTCCGCGGCCTCGACATGGTCGAGGTGCGCCGCCAGTACGAGGAGGCGAAGGCCGCTCAGGAGGCCGGCGCCGCCCCGCAGGCCTGATCCGCCCGGCGCCTCGACCCGCTCCGCAGGCGGGAGGCGCCCGCAGACGCACGAGAACCCCCGGCAGCCGTGAGGCCGCCGGGGGTTCCGTCGTTCCGAGCCGGGATCAGCCGGTGTTCTGCAGCCCCGCCGCGACTCCGTTGACCGCGAGCAGGAGCAGCCGCTGGTTCTGCTCCGTCCCGGATCCGCCCGGGTCGGTGCGGAGCGCCTTCAGTGCGCGCAGCTGCAGGAGCGAGAGCGCGTTGACGTACGGGGTGCGCAGGCGCACGGCACGGCCGAGCACGCGGTGGCCCGTGAGCAGGCTCTCCTCGCCGGTGATCGAGAGCACCCACCGGCGGGTGAGCGCCATCTCGTCGAGCACGAGTCCGGCGAGGTCGTCGCGGGAGTCGAGGGCGAGGTAGCGGCGGGCGATGCCCTCGTCGGTCTTCGCGAGCGACATCTCGACGTTGTCGACCATCGTCGTGAACAGCGGCCAGGAGGCGTAGGCCTCGCGGAGCAGGTCGAGGTCGCCGACGGCCTCGAGCGCGCTGCCCAGCCCGAACCAGCCGGTCAGGTTGACGCGGGCCTGGGTCCAGGCGAAGACCCACGGGATCGCTCGCAGGTCCTCGAGCGACTCGACGGAGAGGCCGCGGCGGGCCGGACGCGAGCCGAGGGCGAGCAGGCCCACCTCCTCCTGCGGGGTGACCCGGGCGAACCACGGCGCGAAGCCGTCGGCCTTCACGAGCTCGAAGAAGCGGCGGCGCGACTCGCGGTCCATCGTCGCCGCCACCTCGGCGAAGCGCTCCGCGGCGCCCGCGTTGCGCTCGCCGACCGCGGGGGAGGAGGCGAGCAGCGTCGCTCCCGCCACCTGCTCGATGTGCCGGGTGGCGATGTCCGGGTTGCCGTAGCGGGCGAAGATGACCTCGCCCTGCTCCGTCAGCTTGAAGCGGCCGTCCACCGATCCGGGCGGCTGCGCGAGGACGGCCCGGTTGGCCGGCCCGCCGCCGCGGCCGAGCGCTCCGCCGCGCCCGTGGAACAGCGTGAGCACGATGCCCTCGTCGGCCGCCCACTGCGCGATGCGCGCCTGCGCGTCGTAGAGCGCGAGCGTCGCCGAGACCGGTCCGACGTCCTTCGACGAGTCGGAGTAGCCGAGCATCACCTCGAGCCGGTTGCCGGTGGCCGCGAGGCGCGCCTGCACCTGGGGGAGGCGGATCATCTCGGCGAGGATGTCGGTCGAGGCGTCGAGGTCGGCGAAGGTCTCGAAGAGCGGGACCGCGTCGATGATCGGCGGCTTGCCGTCGGTCGCCGCCTCGGCCAGTTCGAAGACCGTCCGCAGGTCGTCGGCCGACTGTGTGAAGGAGACGATGTACCGCCTCGCCGCGTCGGTGCCGAAGCGCTCCTGGACCTTCGCGATCGCCCGGAACACCGACAGGACCTCGAGGCCGCGCTCGTCGAGCTCCTCGCCGGCGCGGATCGCGGCGATCGTCTCGCGGTGCACCTTCGAGTGCTGGCGCACCTCGATCTCGGCGAGGTGGAAGCCGAAGGTCTCGAGCTGCCAGACGAAGTCCTGGAGGTCGCCGTACGCGGCGCGGACGTCCTCGGCCTCGACCAGGGACTCCTGGAGGGTGCGCAGCTCGGCCAGCAGCTCGGCGGCGGCGGAGTAGGCCAGCGGCCCCTCGGACCGGGTCGCGGCCAGGCGCTCGGCCGCGAAGAGCAGGACGCGGCGGTGCGCCTCGTTGGGCGAGCGCTCGGCGATGTCGGCGGCGAGCTCGGGAGCCCGCTCGACGCAGGAGGCCCAGAGCGCCTCGACGGCGGCCGACGGGGGAGTGGTCGACGCGTCGAGGGTCAGCGCGCGGCCCACGCGGCGGGCGACCCGCTCGAGGCCCATGAGGACGTGCTCGGAGGCGATGTCCACCGCAGCGAGGGTCGTCTCGGCGGTGACGAAGGGATTGCCGTCGCGGTCGCCGCCGATCCAGGTGCCCAGGCGGACGAAGGCCGGTGCGACCGGAGCCCGGGTGCCCGAGCCCTCGCCGAGCAGAGCGTCGTCGAGGCGGCGGTAGACGCGGGGGAGCACCGAGAACAGCGACTCGTCGAAGACGCTCATCGCGGTGCGCACCTCGTCGAGAGGAGTGGGCTTGGACTCGCGCAGCGGAGCGGTGCGCCACAGCGTGTCGACCTCGGCCAGCAGCTTGCGGCGGATCTCCACCAGCACGACGCCGCCCATGCGCGGGTCGTCGCGCTGCTCGAGCAGGTCGCTGATGCGGCGGATGGTCGAGGCCACTGCGCGGCGGCGCGCCTCGGTCGGGTGCGCCGTGAGGACCGGGCGGAACTCCAGTCGGGACAGGCGCGCGAACGCCTCGTCCTCCCCGAGCTCCCCGGTCAGCCGGCGCATCGAGGCGAGGATCGAGTCCTCGGGCGACTGCGCGCCGGCGTCGGCCTCGCGCCGGCGCAGCACGCGGACGCGGTGGAACTCCTCCGCCACGTTGACGAGGTGGAAGTAGCAGGTGAACGCCCGGGCGACCTCCTCGGCGCGCTCGAGCGTGAGCGAGGCGACGAACTCCTCCGCCTCCGCGGTCCCGGCGGCGTCGCCGCTGTCGTAGGCGCTGATCGTGAGCGCGCGCAGGCGCTCCACGTCCTCGTAGAGGGAGGGCTCGCCCGACTCGCGGAGCACCTGGCCGAGCAGCTCGCCCAGCAGGTGGACGTCGGCGCGGATCCTCTCGTCGAGCGGAGGCGCGGTCGTCCCGTCGGCGGAGGAGGGGGCGGTGGCGGAGGCGGGTGCTGCGGTCGCGGCGGACGCGTCGGAGAACGGATGCACGGGAGAGACCTTAGCGGCGGTGCGTATCGAGCACATGACGCCTGCGTCACGATCCGAACTGGAATGATCGAGGGGTGACCGTGACAACCGCACCCCCCGCTCCAGCCGTCCAGACCGAGCAGGCGGCACCCCATGTCGTCGTGCTGTTCGGCGCCGTCGGCGACCTGGCCCGGCGCAAGCTCATCCCGGGGATGGCCCACCTCGCGCTCTCCTCCCTCGCACCGGACCTGCAGATCGTCGGCACCTCGCTCGAGGAGCACGACGACGCCTCGTTCCGTGCCTTCGCGAAGCTGGCCTACGACGAGTTCGGGAGCCGCTCCCTGACGCCGGCGCAGTGGGACGAGTTCGCGTCCAAGCTCCGCTACGTCCCGCAGTCCGCGGGCCCGGCCGCGCTGGCCGCCGCCGTGACCGACGCCGAGGCGGTCCTCGGCCCGGACGTGAGCCGGCTGCACTACCTCAGCGTCCCGCCCAGGGCCGCGCTCTCCGTCGTGCGGATGCTCGCCGAGGCCGGGCTGGTCGAGCGCTCGCGGATCATCATGGAGAAGCCGTTCGGCGTCGACCTCGAGAGCGCGGTCGTCCTCAACGCGGAGCTCCACGAGACCTTCAGCGAGGAGCAGATCTTCCGGATCGACCACTTCCTCGGCAAGGAGCCGGCGCAGAACATCCTGGCCTTCCGCTTCGCCAACGGCCTCTTCGAGCCGATCTGGAACCGCAACTTCATCGATCACGTCCAGATCGACATCCCCGAGCGCCTGACTCTCGACCGCCGCGCCGAGTTCTACGAGTCCACCGGCGCCTACAAGGACATGGTCGTCACCCACCTCTTCCAGGTGCTGGCGTTCATGGCGATGGAGCCGCCGACCGCGCTGGAGCCCCAGGCCATCAGCGAGGAGAAGAACAAGGTCTTCCGCTCGATGCGTCCGCTGAACCCCGAGAACGTGGTGCGCGGCCAGTACATCGGCTACCGCGACGAGCCGGGCGTCGCCGCCGACTCCGAGACCGACACCTTCGTCGCGCTGAAGTGCGAGATCGACAACTGGCGCTGGGCGGGAGTGCCGTTCTACCTCCGCACCGGCAAGCGGATGGCCGAGGGCCAGCGCATCATCTCGATCGCGTTCCGCGAGCCCCCGAAGAGCATGTTCCCGCAGGGCTCCGGAGTCGGTGCCCACGGCCCGGACCACCTCACCTTCGACCTGGCGGACGCCTCGAAGGTCTCGCTCTCGTTCTACGGGAAGCGCCCCGGTCCCGGCATGCGGCTCGACAAGCTGAGCATGCAGTTCGCGCTCCAGGAGACCGACCGCGCGGGCGACGCGCTCGAGGCCTACGAGCGCCTGATCCTCGACGCGATGCGCGGAGACCACACGCTGTTCACCACCGCGGAGGGCATCGAGCGGCTCTGGGAGGTCTCCGCGCCGCTCCTGCAGGATCCGCCGCCCGTCCGTCTCTACGCGCCCGGCTCCTGGGGGCCGAACGCCATCCACCAGCTGATCGCGCCGCACGCCTGGCGCCTGCCGTTCGAGCGGGTCTGGCGCGACAAGCGCTGACCACGCCGCCGTGCGCCCCGCCTAGGCTGGGCGCATGGCGCGCACCGGTGAGGACCGGATCTGGACGGTCCCGAACGTCCTCAGCTTGGTGCGCCTCGCCCTGGTGCCGGTGTTCCTCGTGCTCGTGGTCCTCGGCGAGGACGCGCTCGCGCTCCTGACCCTCGTGGTCTCGAGCCTCACCGACTACCTCGACGGCTGGATCGCGCGCCGCTTCGACCAGATGACGCGCCTCGGCCGCGTCCTCGATCCGGCCGCCGACCGCCTCTACATCTTCGCCACCGTCCTGGGCCTCGCGGCCCGCGGACTGGTGCCCTGGTGGCTGGTCGCCGTGCTGCTCGCCCGCGACCTGATGCTCGTGGTCCTGGCGGTCGTCCTGGCGAACAACGGCTACGGACCGCTTCCCGTGCACCACCTGGGGAAATTCGCGACCTTCTGCCTCTTCTACGCGCTCCCGCTGATCATGCTGGGGCAGGCGTTCCCGGCCCTCGCGCCCGCCTCGCTCCCCATCGCCTGGGCCTTCGCGCTGTGGGGCGCGTTCCTCTACTGGTGGGCCGGGATCGTCTACGCCGTCCAGACGCGGGACCTCGTCCTGGGGGTCCGCACAGGTGCTCAGGGGTCCGACGAGGGTCACGATTCGGATACGCTGACCTGATAGGAGGTACGTCTTGGTCGAGCCCGTCGGTGGAGCATCATCCGCCCAGCACAATTCCGTTCCCGGTGAGCCGTCGACGGAGACGACTCTGACGTTCACCGACGACATCGGTGCCCAGCTCGCCGCTCTCGACAACCGCGCGTCCCGCGAGGAGGCCGAGGCCGTCGGGGCTCTGCCCTCGGGATCCGCGCTGCTGGTCGTGCGCCGCGGACCGAACACCGGCGCCCGCTTCCTCCTCGACACCGACTCCACGACGGTCGGCCGTCACCCCGACGCGGGCATCTTCCTCGACGACGTCACGGTCTCGCGCCGGCACGCCGAGTTCGTCCGCCGCGGCACGGCGTTCGAGGTCCACGACCTCGGCTCCCTGAACGGCACCTACTTCGACGGGGTCCGGATCGAGTCCGCGATCCTCACCGACGGCTCCGAGGTGCAGGTCGGCAAGTTCCGACTCACCTTCTACGCGTCCCGCGCCGACCTCGTCGCCGCTCCGGACGCGTGAGCCGTGGGCCGCTCCTCCGCGCGCGCCCTCCCCACCGGCTCCGCCGCTCTGCTGAGCATCGGGCAGGTGCTGGCCAGGCTGACCAGTGAGTTCCCGGACGTCACCCCGTCCAAGCTGCGCTTCCTCGAGGAGCAGGGGCTCGTCTCGCCGGCCCGCACCGACTCCGGCTACCGCAAGTTCTCGGGCTCCGACGTCGAGCGGCTCCGGATGATCCTCGCTCTGCAGCGCGACCACTACCTCCCCCTCAAGGTCATCCGCGGATACCTCGACGACATCGACGCCGGACGCGAGCCCGCCCTGCCGGCCGGTGTCGGGGGTCCGAGCGCCTCGCTCCTCGGCCCCGCCACGCGGTTGACCCGCGAGGGCCTCGCGGCCGAGTCCGGTGCCACGCCCGCTCTCGTCCAGGAGGCCATCGCCGCCGGGCTCGTGCGGGGCGGGGACGTGTTCGGGGACGAGGCCGTGACGACGCTCAAGGCGCTCGTCGACCTCGGCCGATCCGGTATCGAGCCCCGCCATCTCCGACCGCTCCGCGTCGCCGTCGAGCGCGAGATGTCGCTCATCGAGAGCGTCGTCGCCTCCAGCGCCCGCCGCGGAGAGGCGTCCGGCTCCGCCGGCGCTGCCGAGAACGCGGTGGGGCTCGCGACCCAGCTGGGCACGATCCGCGGGGCGATGGTGCGCAGCGCCCTCTCGCGGATCGCCCGCTCGTGAGGGCCGCGCCGCCGGCCGTCGGGCGGCCCGTGCGACACGCCGCGGCGCCGAGGCCGATGTCGTTTACTCGGCCTGCGCCGGTCGGTACGGTAGGGAGCGCGTTCGGAGGATCCGGCGTCCGGATCCGAGAGGCACAGGGATGAGAGAAGTCAGCCGCGACGTCAGCGGCCAGCGCGACCTCGTCCTGTTCACCGACGGACTGCCCGAGCTCGACGCCGACGCGGGCTACCGCGGGGCCGTCGCGGCGCGCGCCGCGGGGATCACCTACCGGCAGCTCGACTACTGGGCGCGGACCGAGCTCGTCGAGCCCACCGTGCGCGGCGCGTCCGGCTCCGGAACGCAGCGCCTCTACGGCTTCCGCGACATCCTCGTGCTGAAGCTGGTCAAGCGCCTGCTCGACACCGGGATCTCGCTCCAGCAGATCCGCACGGCGGTCAACCAGCTCCGCGAGTCCGGGGTCGACGACCTCGCGCAGACGACCCTGATGAGCGACGGCGCGAGCGTCTACCTCTGCACCTCGAACGACGAGGTCATCGACCTGCTCAGCCGCGGCCAGGGCGTCTTCGGCATCGCCGTCGGCAAGGTCCTCCGCGAGGTCGAGTCGAGCCTCGTCGAGCTCGACCACCAGTCGGTCGACCCGGGCGACGAGCTCGCCCAGCGCCGCGCCTCCCGCCGCGTCGGCTGACCGCCCACCCCTCGCGGGTCGGCCGCTGCTCCGGGGACTCCCGGGTCTCCTCCGCGCGCTCAACTGGTCAGGAGCGGACCCGCCTGCAGCCGTGCTGTGCGAGCAACGGGCGCCACCCGAGTCTCACCGTGCTGGTCGAATGGCGGGCCCCGCCCGCGTGAACCGTCCGCCGGACGCGAGCTCCCCGCCGATCACGCCCGCTAGCATGCGGGTCCGATGACGGGCTCCGTCCGTGTCCCGCCCTGCGGATCCGACGATGGGCTCCGCCCGCGCATCGAGAGTCCGCGCTGAACTCCGACGCCGAGCGTCCGCCGGCGCCGTCCCTGGCACTCCTCGGGCACCGAGCATCGCCCGCGTCCCGAGACCTCGAGCCGGAGAAGTCCGGCGGACCCGCCGGCCCTAGGTCGCGGCGGGGACCTGCTCGCCGATGCGTCCGGTGCGGATGACGCGGTCGAGCAGCAGGTCGAAGTTGTGCGCCATCTCCTGGGCGCTCTCCCCGGGCCAGACGTGGACGGGCTTCGCCGCGCCCTGCGCCTGCTGGAGGGAGGTGCGCTCCGGGAGCTGCGGGCTGAGGACGAGCGGCCCGAACATGTCGCGCAGCTCCTTGATCCGGAACTGGTGCTCCAACGACTGGACGCGGGCGCGGTTGACGATTATGCCCAGCGGCTGGAGGCGCGGGCTGAGTCCGCGGCGGATCTCCTCGATCGCCCGGAGCGCCCGGTCGGCGGCGGCCACCGAGAACAGGCCCGGCTCCGTGACGACGGCGACGCGGTCGCTCGCGGCCCAGGCCGTGCGGGTCAGGGCGTTGAGCGAAGGGGCGCAGTCGATCAGCACGAGGTCGTAGTCGGCCTCGACGCTCGCGAGGGCCTCCTCGAGCTTCCAGATGTCGCGGATGCTGGGGTGCGGCCCGTCGAAGTTGATCGCGGAGGGGCTGCCGATCAGCACGTCGATCGTGCCGTGGTGCTCCTTGGTCCAGCCGGAGGGGGCGATCGCCGAGCGGACGATCTTCTCCTTCGGCGACGTCAGGACGTCGGCGATGTTGAGGTGGCCGGCGACGTTGATGTCCATTCCGGTCGACACGTCGGACTGGGGATCGAGGTCGACGACCAGCGTTCGCAGGCCCTTCGAGAACGCCGCGGATGCAAGGCCGAGCGTCACCGTGGTCTTGCCGACGCCGCCCTTGAGGGAGCTCACGCTGAGTACATGCATGGCTGACTACTTTACGTTCCTCCGGGCGGCAGAACCTAACCGTTCGCTGCACGCGCCGTCCGCGCCGTCTCCGGAAGCGGGCCGCACTAGCAGTCGGAGCGCGCTCCGACCAAGCCGCCCGGCGCGATCCGGGCCCGCCGGTACACTCGTCCTGAGCGGAAGGAGGCTCGTTCGCATGGATGAGCGCAACGACGAACAGCCCGACACCGGCACCGGTCCCACGCCGCGGACCGCCATGGACGCGGCTCGGGAATCGGGTCAGTACTCCCCGCGAGCGAGCGACACCGCTCCGACCCTCCTGCCCGACGGCGTGCGGATCACCCCGCCCGGCCCGCGGCGCCGCTCCACCGCCCCTGCTCCGGTCGAGGACGAGGACGCGATCGACGTCGGCCGCCTCGGCCTGCCGCCCTCGCGCTCGCACGCTCTCGTGCCCCCGGAGCCGAGTCCTGCTCCGACCCCCTCACCGGCTCCCGCTCACCCGTCAGGCGCGAACGGACCGGTCTCGGCGGGGATCCCCGCCCGAGCGGAGTCCGCCGAGAAGCCCGCGGCGTCCGAGTCCGCGGGGGAGCCCGCCGCCGTCCCCACGCGCCGCGACCGCCTCCGCGCCGAGTCCTCGAGCGTCGCTCCCGCCCCGTCCGCGCCGAGCGCCGCCGTCCCCGAGTCGGCGTCGATGCTCACCCCGGACAGGCTGCTAGAGGTCAACCGCAAGACCCGTCCCGCTCCCACGGGCGGCTGGCACCGCTTCCTCTACGGCCTGACCTTCCACACGGTCAACCTCGGCGACTCCGCGAAGGTGAAGGCGTGGAAGGCGATGGACGAGCGGATCGGCCGGCAGTTCGAGGGCGGCACCCGCTTCGTCCCGGTCATGACCCGCAAGGGCGGCGTCGGCAAGACCACGGTCACGACGCTCCTGGGCATGGCCCTCGCCGACGCGCGCGAGGACCGCATCATCGCGGTCGACGCGAACCCCGACCGCGGCACCCTGGCCGAGCGCGTCCCCAAGCAGACGCGGGCGACCGTCCGCGACGTCGTGAACCGCGCGGCCGGCGTGACCGGGTTCACCGAGTTCTCGACGATGGTCTCCCGCGACGAGACCCGCCTCGACGTCCTCGCCTCCGACACCGACCCGCAGCTCTCCGAGGCCTTCGACGAGGACGACTACAACGTGGTCGCCGACCTGGTCGAGCGCTTCTACTCGATCATGCTCACCGACTGCGGCACGGGCATCGTGCACTCGGTGATGCGGCCCACGCTGCAGCGCGCCGACACGGTGGTGATCGTCTCGGGCGGCAGCGTCGACGAGGCCCGCCTGGCCTCCGAGACCCTCACCTGGCTGGACGCGAACGGCTACGGCGCCCTGGTGCGCAACGCGGTCGTCGCGCTCAACACGGCGACGCAGGGCACGAGCCTGGTGAAGCTGGAGGAGATCGAGTCGCACTTCCGCTCCCGCGTCCGCGACATCGTCCGGATCCCCTACGACCCGGTGCTCGCCGCCGGATCCGTGGTGAAGTGGGAGCAGCTGCGCGAGGGCACGAAGGACGCCGCACGCCTGCTCGCCGCGCTCGTGGTCGAGGGCATGCCGGTCCGACGTGTCTGAGCCCCGGGCTTCCGGGGCGGCGTCCGCCGCGCACCAGGACCGCACCGACGGACCCGACGCGTCCACCGACGCCTTCGACCTGATCGTCATCGGGGCCGGCTCCGGCAACTCGATCGTCGGTCCGGAGTTCGACGGCCTGCGGGTCGCGATCCTCGACGACGGGGAGTGGTTCGGCGGCACCTGCCTCAACGCCGGCTGCATCCCGACCAAGATGTTCGTCCATGTCGCCGACGTGGTCACCGACGTCGACCAGGGCGGCCCGATCGGCGTCCACTCCCGCCTGCGCCGCCCCGAGTGGGCCGAGGTGCGCGACCGGGTCTTCGGCCGGATCGACGCGATCAGCGAGGGCGGTTTCGAGTACCGCGATCAGCGCTCCCCGAACGTGACCGTCCTCCGCGAGAGCTTCGGCTTCGAGTCGCTCGGAGACGGCGACCGCCCGCACGTCCTCGTCAGCGCCAGCGGTGCCCGCATCAGTGCGCCGCAGGTGGTCGTGGCCGCCGGCTCGCGGCCCAGGCCGCTCCTCGCCGCGTACGAGCCGGACCCCCGCATCCAGGACTCCTCCTCCGTCATGCGGCTCGACGAGCTCCCCGAGCGGATGCTGATCCTCGGCGGCGGCGCGGTGGCCGTCGAGTTCGCCCACGTCTTCTCCTCCTTCGGCACGGCCGTGACCGTCGCCGTCCGCGGCGACCGCCTCCTCCGCGCCCTCAACGAGGACGTCTCGCGCCGGTTCACCGGGATCGCCGCCCAGCGGTACACGGTGCTCACCGGAGTGAGCGCCGAGAGCGTCGACGCCCGCCCTGACGGGCTCCGCGTCGCCCTCAGCGACGGCACGACGGTCGAGACCGACCTGCTGCTCGTCGCGCTCGGCCGCGACCCCAACAGCGACACGGTCGCCGCCGCCTCCGTCGGGATCGATCTGCACGAGGACGGCCGGATCAGCGTCGACACCGAGCAGCGCGTCCTCTCCGGCGGACACCCCGTGCCCGGCCTCTTCGCCCTCGGCGACGTGTCGTCCCGCTGGCAGCTCAAGCACGTCGCCAACCACGAGGCGCGCCTCGTGGCGCACAACCTCCTGCACCCGGGAGAGCTGCTCTCCGACACCCTCTCGCCGGTGCCCGGCGCGATCTTCGCCCACCCGCAGATCGCCCACTTCGGGCTCACCGCGGCCGAAGCGCGGGACCAGGGCCTGGACGTCGTCACCGTCACCCAGGAGTACGGCTCCACCGCCTTCGGCTGGGCGCTCGAGGACGACTCCAGCGCCTGCCTCCTGGTCGTCGGACTCGACGGCACCCTCCTCGGCGCGCACATCATCGGGCCGCAGGCCAGTATCCTCATTCAGCCGCTCGTCCAGGCCGCCAGCGCCGGCACCGGCATCCGCGGACTCGCCCGCAGCCAGTACTGGCCGCACCCCGCAGCGAGCGAAGTCGTCGAGAACGCCCTCCTGAGCGCGGAGGAGGCCCTGAGGGAGCGCACCACATGACCGAACGCCAGATCCGCATCTTCGGGGACCCGGTGCTGAAGACCCCGTCCACGACCATCGCGACGGTCGACGCCGGCGTCCGCGGCCTCGTCGAGGACCTCGTCGACAGCGTCCGCCCGCCCGGACGCGCCGGCGTCGCAGCCCCCCAGATCGGCGTCAACCTCCGCGCCTTCAGCTACAACGTCGACGGCGTCATCGGCTACATCCTCAACCCCGAGATCATCGAGCTCAGCGGAGACCCGCAACCGGTCGACGAGGGCTGCCTCTCCGTCCCGAACCTCTGGTACCCCGCGATCCGCTACCCGCACGCGAAGGTCCGCGGTACCGACCTCGACGGCAACGAGATCGTCCTCGAAGGCGACGGCCTCATGGCCCAGGCCCTCCAGCACGAATGCGACCACCTCGACGGACGCCTCTACCTCGACCGCCTCTCCAAGGACGACCGCCGCGCCGCCATGAAGGCCGTCCGGGAATCCGACTGGTTCTGAGTTGGATTCCGAGCCGGTCCCTGCCCGGCTCGGCGCGGTCGGCTTTTCGAGGTGGGCGCGTTCTGGGGAGCGTCGGGCGTTCCGCCGACGGGAAAGCGCTGGGACGCGCTTTCCCGGATACGGCTGTGTTGGTGGGGAGCCGGTCCTTGCCCGGCTCCACGCAGTCGGCCGCTCGAGGTGGGCGCGTTCCGTGGAGCGTCGTGCGTCCCGCCGACGGGAAAGCGCTGGGACGCGCTTTCCCGGATACGGCTGTGTTGAGGGGATCTGGTCCCTGCCCGGCCCGGCGCGGTCGGCACCGCGACAGGGGCGCGTCGAGGAGAGCGTCGGGCGTTCCGCCGACGGGATAGAGCTGGGCGCGCTTTCTCGGAGGCGGCAGCGATCGGGAAGGCCTGCTCACGACGCGGGGAGAGCGCGGGGTCAGCGGAGGGAGATGCCCTCGGTGGCGGGGGCGGCGGAGTAGACGGCGGCGATGGTGTCGGCGAAGTCGGCGAGGATGACGTTGCGCTTGATGCTCATCTTCGGAGTCAGGTGACCGCTCGCCTCCGTGAACTCGGTCGGGAGGATCACGAACTTCCGGATCGACTCGGCGCGGGACACGCGCTCGTTCGCCGCATCGACGGCCCGCTGCACCTCGGCCAGAACGACCGGGTTCACGGCCGCGTCCTCGAGTGAGAGGCCCTTGTCCTGCCCGTTGTTCGCGAGCCACGTCGGCAGCATCTCGGAGTCGAGCGTGACAAGAGCGGCGATGAACGGGCGCTGATCGCCGACGACGACGACCTGGCCGACCAGCGGGTTCGCGCGGATCGGATCCTCCAGCGCCGCCGGAGCGACGTTCTTGCCGCCGGCGGTGACGATGATCTCCTTCTTCCGCCCGGTGACGCGCAGGTACCCGTCCTCGTCCAGGGTCCCGAGGTCGCCCGTGCGGAACCACTCGCCGTCGAAAGACTCGGCCGTCGCCGCCTCGTTGTTCCAGTAGCCGCCGAAGACGTCGATGCCGCGCACCTGGATCTCGCCGTCGCCCGCGATCCGGATCGAGACCCCGGGCATCGCCGGGCCCACCGAGCCGATCTTGAACCGCTCGGTGCGGTTGACGGTGGCGGGCGCCGTCGTCTCCGTGAGGCCGTAGCCCTCGAGGATCTTGATGCCGAGGCTGTGGAAGAAGTGCCCGAGCCGGTCTCCCAGCGGCGCCGAGCCGGACACGGCGAAGCGGACGTTCCCGCCCATGGCGGTGCGCAGCTTCGAGTAGACGAGCCGGTCGAAGAGGAGGAACTGCAGCTTCAGCGCGAGCGGCACCGAGCCCGCCTCGAGCGCCATCGAGTGGGCGACGGCGACGTCGGCCGCGCGGCGGAAGATCTTCCCCTTCCCCCCGGCCTCGGCCTTCTGCTCGGCGGAGTTGTAGACCTTCTCGAACACGCGCGGCACGGCCAGGAGGAACGTCGGCTTGAAGGACGCGAGTGAGGGGAGCAGCTGCCTGGTGTCGGCCTGGTGCCCCACCTTCACCCCGCCGTGCACGCAGAGGATCGCGATGAAGCGGGCGAACACGTGCGCCGTGGTGATGAACAGCAGCGTCGACGCGCCGGGCTGGTGGATCAGCTCCGTCAGGGCGACCGCCGAGTTGCGGCTGAGCTCGACGAAGTTCGAGTGCCGGATGATGCAGCCCTTGGGGCGGCCGGTGGAGCCGGAGGTGTAGATGATCGTCGCGATGTCGGTGCCGGTCGCCAGCGAGCGGCGGCGCTCGATCTCGGCGTCCGGCACGTCGACGCCGCGCGCGACGAGCTTGTCCAGATCGCCCAGCCCGATCTGCCAGGCGAGTCGGACCTCGGGAAGGTCGGCGCGGATCTCGTCGAAGCGGGCGAAGTGCTCGGGGGTCTCGACGATCACGGCGTGCGCGCCGGAGTCGGCGAGGTTCCACTGCACCTGCGCGGGGGAGGAGGTCTCGTACACCGGGACGAGGATCCCGCCGGCGAACCAGACGGCGAAGTCGATCAGCGTCCACTCGTAGCGCGTCTTGCAGATCAGCCCGACCTTCTCGCCCGGCTCGAGGCCGGCGGCGACGAAGCCCTTCGCGAGGGCCGTGACCTGGTCGAGGAACTCCTGCGCCGTCACATCGCGCCATCCGTCGCCGTCGGGCAGCGCGAAGAGCGGGCGATCGGGCGTCTCGCGGACGCGGTCCAGCAGGAGGGCGGTCGTGTTGGCCTGGGGATCGGCCGGAACCACCAGGGGGGAATCGAACTGGTCCACGGCAACTCCTTCGGTACCTGAATGAACGTCGTCTCCACCCTACCGGCGCGGCGCAAGCTGTGGATCCGTTCAGGGTAACGATCCAGGGGTGGCTCCGCGAGGAGGGCCGACACGCGTCGCCGGGTCTCGCCGCTGAGCCGCATCGGAGCGCTCGCGGTCACTACACTCGTCCTGGCCGCCGCTCAGGGCGGCCCGCCGACGCTGCCGCGCCGGTGGCGACGGGAAGGCGGTTCGCGTGCACGCGATCGGGATCGACATCGGCGGCACGAAGATCGCCGGAGCCCTGGTCGACGAGTTCGGGGGGATCCTCCGCGAGGACCGTCGGCCCACGCCCGCCGGGCACCCCGAGCTGATCGTCGACGTCGTGGTCGAGATGGTCGAGCATCTGCGCTCCGGCCTGCTCCCGGGAGACGTCTCCGCGGTCGGAGTCGCGGCCGCCGGCTTCATCGACGCCTCGCAGTCGATCGTCTACTACGCCCCGAACATCAACTGGCGCAACGAGCCCTTCCGCGAGAAGCTCTCGGCCCGCATCGACCTGCCGATCATCATCGAGAACGATGCGAACGCCGCCGGCTGGGCCGAGTTCCGCTACGGCTCGGGCCGCCTCGTCAGCGACATGCTGATGCTCACCATCGGCACCGGAGTGGGTGGCGCGATCGTCATCAACGACCGGCTCCTGCGCGGCGGCTTCGGCGCCGCGGCCGAGATCGGGCACATGCGCGTCGTCCCCGGAGGCCTGCCCTGCGGCTGCGGCGCCCGCGGCTGCATCGAGCAGTACGGCTCGGGCCGCGCGCTCCAGCGCTTCGCCGGCGAGCTGGCCGACGCGGGCGGGATCGGCCAGGGCATCGCCGACGCCCGCGCCCGCAACGGCGGCGAGCTGAACGGCCACCTCATCTCCGAGCTGATCACCGCCGGAGACCTCGGCGCCCTCGCGGCGCTGCGCCAGCTCGGCCACTGGCTGGGCGAGGCGGCGGCCAGCCTGAGCGCCGTCCTCGACCCGCAGATGTTCGTCATCGGCGGCGGAGTGGCGCAGGCGGGCGACCTCCTGCTGGACCCCATCCGCCAGGCCTACCTCGACAACCTCCCCGCCCGGGGCTACCACCCCGAGCCCGAGTTCCGCATCGCGGAGCTCGTCAACGACGCCGGAGTCGTGGGGGCCGCCGACCTGGCGCGCCTGCACGCGAGCTCCCTCTAGCGGCACCCGCCGCACCCGATCCGCCGCACCGCCGAGGAGCCCGATGTTCTACTGGTTCATGAAGCACATCGTCGCGGGCCCGCTCCTGAAGACGATCTTCCGGCCGTGGGTGGTCGGCGCCGACAAGGTGCCGCAGAACGGCGGCGTGATCCTCGCGAGCAACCACCTCTCCTTCATCGACTCCGTGATCCTCCCGCTGGTGATCGAGCGGAACATGGTCTTCCTCGCCAAGAGCGACTACTTCACCGGCAAGGGCCTCAAGGGCTGGGCGACGCGGACGTTCTTCACCGCCACGGGGATGCTGCCCATCGACCGCTCCGGTGGCAAGGCGTCGGAGGCCTCGCTCAACACGGGCCTTCGCGTCCTCGCGGGCGGCCACGCCCTGGGCATCTATCCCGAGGGCACGCGCAGCCCCGACGGCCGCATGTACCGCGGCCGCACCGGTGTCGCGCGCATGGTCCTCGAGGCCCGCGTGCCCGTCATCCCGGTCGCCATGATCGACACCGCGCGCATCATGCCCATCGGGAAGCGCCTGCCGAAGCTGGGCCGCATCGGCATCGTCTTCGGGGAGCCGCTCGACTTCAGCCGCTTCGAGGGCATGGAGGGCGACCGGTTCATCCTCCGCTCGATCACCGACGAGATCATGTACGAGCTCCTCGCCCTGAGCGGCCAGGAGTACCTCGACGTCTACGCGACCTCGGTCAAGGAGAAGCGCGCGGCCCTCACCCGCTGAGCGCGCGCTCGACGCCGGGGCCCCCTCCCGGCCGAGCGCTCTGCCAGGCGATAAGCTCGTCAACCGCTGCCGTCCGTCCGGACGGCGGCCCTCCGCGCGCCGCTGGCGCCCGTCAGAACCGGGAACACCCTCGTGGTCATCGATCCGAACGAACCGTACGTCCTCGCCGCCCCCTCCGTGGTCGCCGGCCTGGACTATTGGCGCGAGCTCGAGATCAAGCAGCAGCCGCAGTGGCCCGATTCGGAGGCCGTGCGAGCGGCGTCCGCCGAGGTGGCCGCGCTCCCTCCGCTGGTGTTCGCCGGCGAGGTGGACCAGCTGCGCGAGCGTCTTGGAGCCGCGGCCCGCGGCGAGGCGTTCCTCCTGCAGGGCGGCGACTGCGCCGAGACCTTCGCCGGAGCGACCGCCGAGCAGATCCGGAACCGCGTCAAGACCGTGCTGCAGATGGCCGTCGTCCTGACCTACGGCGCGAGCATGCCCGTCATCAAGATGGGCCGGATGGCCGGCCAGTTCGCGAAGCCGCGCTCGAGCGACCTCGAGACCCGCGGCGACGTGACCCTGCCCGCCTACCGCGGCGACATCGTCAACGGCTACGACTTCACCCCGGAGTCGCGCGCCGCGGACCCGCGCCGCATCGTGCAGGGCTACCACACCGCCGCCTCGACGCTGAACCTCATCCGCGCCTTCACGCAGGGCGGATTCGCCGACCTGCGCCTCGTCCACTACTGGAACAAGGGCTTCACCGAGAACCCGCAGAACCAGCGCTATGAGCAGCTGGCCCGCGAGATCGACCGCGCGGTCAAGTTCATGGTGGCGTGCGGGGCCGACTTCGAGGGCATGAAGCGCACCGAGTTCTACACCGGCCACGAGGGCCTGCTGATGGACTACGAGCGCCCCATGACGCGCATCGACTCGCGGACCGGCACGCCGTACAACACCTCCAGCCACTTCATCTGGATCGGCGAGCGCACCCGCGAGCTCGACGGCGCTCACGTCGACTTCCTGTCGCGGGTGCGCAACCCGATCGGCGTGAAGCTCGGCCCGTCGACCACGCCCGAGACGATGCTCGAGCTGATCGACAAGCTCGACCCCGAGCGGGAGCCCGGTCGCCTCACCTTCATCACCCGCATGGGTGCCGGGAGGATTCGCGACGCCCTCCCGCCGCTGCTCGAGGCCGTCAAGCGGAGCGACGCCCTGCCGCTGTGGGTGACCGATCCGATGCACGGCAACGGGCTGACGACGCCGACCGGCTACAAGACCCGTCGCTTCGACGACGTGGTCGACGAGGTCAAGGGCTTCTTCGAGGCGCACCGCGCCGCGGGGACGCACCCGGGCGGCATCCACGTCGAGCTCACAGGCGACGACGTCACCGAGTGCCTCGGCGGCTCGGAGCACATCGACGAGGCGACGCTCGCCACCCGGTACGAGTCGGTCTGCGACCCGCGCCTCAACCACATGCAGTCGCTCGAGCTCGCGTTCCTCGTGGCGGAGGAGCTCCGGGGCCGCGCGATCTGATCCGACCCCGACCGCCGGTCGAGTCCCCGCCGAGGGGCTCGACCGGCGGCGTCAGGTCGTGATGGTGATCGACAGCTGGATCGTCGTGCCGCGCTGCACGAGATCGCCGGCCTTGTTGGACTGGTTCGTGACCTTGGTCAGCTCGTTCGGCGCCGCGTCGATCAGCGGGCCGAGCGTCGTCAGGGAGTAGCTCCACGACAGGTCCGCCGCCTCGAGGGCCGCCTTCGCCTCGTCGCGGTTCATCCCCACGACGTTCGGCACGGCGACGGGCTCGGGCCCCTTCGACACGACGACCGAGACGGTGTCGCCGGTCACGGCGGGCGCCTCCGGGTTCGCCTGCGTGAGGACGACGCCCGCGGCCACGGTGTCGCTCCAGTCCTCGCCGCTGCGGTCGAGGGCGAGACCGGCCGCCTCCGCCTTCGCCGTCGCGTCGTCGATCGAGAGGCCGACGACGTTCGGGATCGGTCCGAGGCTCACCACCATCGCGATGGTGCTGGTCTCGGACATCGTCTCGGGCAGCGCCGATCCGTCCGGCAGCGAGGCGGAGACGACCACACCGGCGTCGACGTCGGCGTCGAAGATCTTCGAGACGTCGCCGACGGTGAAGGAGCCGCCTGTCACCGCGGCGGCAGCGTCGGCCTCCGAGAGGCCGGCGAGAGACGGGACCGGCAGCTGGCGCGGCCCGCTCGAGACGGTCAGCGTGATGACGGAGCCCTTGTGCACCCCCTGCCCGCCGGGCGGATCGGAGCTCACCACCGTCCCCGCGGGCACGGTGAGGTCGGGCGTCTCCTGCGGCTGCACCTCGAAGCCCTGCGCCTGCAGCTGGGCCGTCGCGTCCTGCTGCGACTGGCTGACGACGTCCGGGATCGACACGATCGCGCCGGGTCCCTCGCCGAACCACCAGGCCGTCCCGCCGCCGATGAGCGCCAGGAGGAGCACGACCACCGTGAGCAGGACGCCGCGACGCCGTCGGACGCGGCGCCTGCTCGCGAGCCGGGCGACGGTGTCGTCGTCCTCGTCGACCACGAGCACCGCTCCGGGCGCCGGCGCCGGGTCGAAGACCGAGGTCTGCCCGGGCTCCGCCGGATCGAAGACGGCCGTCGCGGGCGCCGGATCGGCGACGGGCGCCGGGAGCGGGGTGACCGCCTGCGTGTCGCCGCGGCGGTCGCTCGGTGTGATGCCCATGAGTCGCTCGGCCTCGAGCAGCTGCGCGAGCATGACGCCGGCGTCGCGGGGCCGCATGTCCGGGTCGCGCTCGGTCGCCCAGAGGACGAGCTCGTCGAGCGAGGTGGGGACGGAGGCGACCGTCGCGCTGGGGTACGGGACGGAGTCGTTCGCGTGCTGGTACGCGATCTGCATCGGCTGCTCGCCCGTGAAGGGCTGCTCTCCGGTGAGCATCTCGTAGATCATGATCCCGATGGCGTAGATGTCGCTGCGGGTGTCGGCGGTGCCCCGCGTGACCAGCTCGGGGGAGAGGTAGGCGATCGTGC
Organism: Rathayibacter sp. AY1C6; assembly: GCF_002931535.1. Lineage (NCBI taxonomy): Bacteria > Bacillati > Actinomycetota > Actinomycetes > Micrococcales > Microbacteriaceae > Rathayibacter > Rathayibacter sp. AY1C6. Next base: position 76,759 of record NZ_PSWC01000011.1, read on the forward strand.
CGAGGAGGGCCTGGCCGGAGGCGGTGTTGGCGGAGGCGGCGCGCGCGAGGCCGAAGTCGCCGATCTTGATCCGGCCGTCGTCGGCGAGGAGCACGTTCTCGGGCTTGAGGTCACGGTGGAGGATCCCGGCGCGGTGCGCGGCGGCGAGACCCGAGAGCACGGAGTGCATGATGTCGACGACCTGCTGGGCGGTCAGCCGGCCGCGCTCCTTCAGCAGGTCGCGCAGGGTGATCCCGGGGAGGTACTCCATCACCAGGTAGGCCATGTCCGAGTCCTGGCCCTGGTCGAAGACGCTGACCACGTTCGGGTGGGCGAGACGGGCGGCGGAGCGCGCCTCCTGGACGAAGCGGTTCTTGAACGTCGCGTCGTCGGAGAGGTGGCCGTGCATGACCTTCATCGCCACGCGGCGCTCGAGGCGCTGATCGTGCGCGAGGTAGACCGTCGCCATGCCGCCGCGGGCGATCCTCGAGCGCACCTCGTACCGGCCGTCGACGAGACGGCCGAGGAGAGGGTCGAGCTGGCTGGTGGTCACGCGATGAGTCTAGGCAAGACCCCCGGGGGAACCGGTGAGCGACGCCCGGGCGGCGCAGGACGGGCCCGACTCCTTCTCCGGACGCCCGCAGTTGGCGGCCCTCCGGGCTCGTGGCAGTCTTGACGCGTGACCGACTCGTCCGCTTCCCCCGCCACCTCGACCGATTCCGAGCTCGAGTGGCTGACCGTCCCCGACCTCGTGGAGCTGACCGGGCTCGGCGCCGGCCGGGTCCGCCGCCTCCTCGAGGAGCGCCACCTGCTCGGCACCCGCCGCGACGGCGTGCTGAAGGTCCCCGCCCTCTTCCTCCGCGACGGGGAGCCGATGAGCGAGATCCGCGGCACCGCGATCCTGCTCGCCGACTCCGGCTTCACCGACGACGAGGCGGTCGACTGGATGCTGACGGTCGAGGAGAGCCTGGGCACGAGCCCGATCGTCGCCCTCCGCGCCGGGCGCAAGGCCGAGGTCCGGCGGGTCGCCCAGGCCCTGGCCTGATCCCGCCGGTCCGCTCCTAGGAGGTGCGGACCGTGACCTGGGCGGCCAGCTCGCGCAGCTCCCTCACGCCCTCCGTGCGGAGCGGCGCGTCGGGGAGGACCGCGATCGCCGCGGCCACCTCCTGGTCGATGCGCTCCTCGAGCCGCTCGAGGGCGCCGCTGCCCGCGATGATCTCCTGCGCCCGCGCGATGGACGCCGCGTCGGCGTCGCTCCGGCCCACGACCGCGTCGAGCTCGGCCCGCTCGTCCGGCGAGCACGCGCTTCGGGCGAGGCCGAGCAGCACGGTGCGCTTGCCCTCCCGCAGATCGTCGCCGGCCGGCTTGCCCGTCACCGCCGGGTCGCCGAAGACTCCGAGGACGTCGTCGCGCAGCTGGAAGGCGATCCCGACCGGGAGCCCGAAGCGGCGCAGGGCGTCCAGCTGCGCGTCGTCGCCGCCGGCGAGGGAGCCGCCGATCACCAGCGGCGCCTCGATGCTGTACTTCGCGCTCTTGTACACCACCACCCGCTCCGCCCGCTGCAGGTGCTCGTGCTCGGGGTGCTGCACCCATGCGCTCTCCTCGAGGATGTCGAGGTACTGGCCCAGCGTGACCTCGGTGCGCATCAGGTTGAACTCCGCGCGCGCGCGCTCGGCTGCGACTCGATCCCCGAGCGACCACTCCGCCGCGGCGAAGATCTCGTCCGACCAGACCAGGAGGAGGTCGCCGAGGAGGATCGCGGAGGAGCGGCCGAACTCGTCGCGGTCGCCGGTCCAGCCGCCGTCGGCGTGGAAGGAGGAGAAGCGCCGGTGGGCCGCGGGAGCGCCGCGGCGGGTGTCGGAGTTGTCGATCACGTCGTCGTGGACGAGGGCGGCGGCGTGGAACAGCTCCAGCCCGGCGCCCACCCTCGCGATCGGATCGGAGCCGCTCGGATGGGCCTCGCTCGAGGTGCTCGACACCGCGTTCCAGCCCGCCTCGCAGAAGCGCGCGCGGAACCGCTTGCCCCCGCTGAGAAAGTCCCGCGAAAGGTCGCCGAGGGCGGAGACGTCCTCTCCTATGGAGCGCAGAATTGGCGTGCGCCCGGTGAGGAATTCATCGATTCGGAGCTGGACGCGATCGACCAGTCGAGAGCTGTGGTTCACCCGACCAGCCTATGCACCGAAGGTGCCTGGTGCCTGCGTCGGGCTCGGTCTACACTGAAGCGCCGCCCGACCGGTCGAGCCCAGACGCCGCCTATTCCGGTGCCGATCCCCGAAAGGGTCGACGCCCCACCCTGAAGGGGTCACGATGCCGCTTTCGGAACACGAGCAACGGCTCCTCGATGAGATGGAGCGGAACCTCTACCAGAACGACGCCGATTTCGTGGCGGCGGTCGGCAAGGGGCGCGGCGGCACCAACTACCGGGCCCTCGTGCTCGGCATCCTGCTCGGCATCCTCGGTCTCGCCGTGCTCGTCGCGGGCGTGGTCGTGCGCCAGCCCCTCGTCGGCATCCTCGGGTTCGCCTTCATGCTCGGCGGCGTGATCGTGGCCATGCGCCCGGCCGCCGGCGGCGCCGCCGAGCCCGGCCTGCCCGACGTCGGCCGTCCGTCGAAGCCCCGCTCGGGCAACCGCCAGGGGTCCGGCTTCATGGACCGACTGAACGACAGATGGGACAACCGCGGAGACGGGCGCGGCTAGCCCCCCTCCGCTCCACCACAGGGTCGATCCTCACGGATCGGCCCTTTTTTCGTGCCCGCGGCCTCCCTCCAGCGACCTTCCCCCTCCACTTCGCCCCACTGTCGCGATTCCGCGGAAACACGCGGATGACCGGGGCCTCTCCGGCGCGCCCCGCGCCGCGCCGGGGTTGTGAGTGGGGGGAAGTGGAGTACTGTGGAGGACACACCATCCTTGGCCGGAAGAAGTGGGGGGCAGTCCGTGTTCCTCGGCACCTATTCCCCCAAACTCGACGAGAAGGGCCGCGTGATCCTCCCCGCCAAGTTCCGCGACGAGCTCTCCTCCGGAGTCGTCGTCACGCGCGGCCAGGAGCGGTGCCTGTACGTGTTCAGCCAGGCCGAGTTCGAGGTGATGCACGAGAAGATCCGGCAGGCGCCGGTGACCAGCAAGCAGGCACGGGACTTCCTCCGGGTGTTCCTCTCGGGCGCGAGCGCCGAGACGCCGGACAAGCAGAACCGCGTGACTCTCCCGGCTCCGCTGCGTGCGTACGCGGGCCTCGACCGCGACCTCACCGTCATCGGAGCGGGCAACCGCGCCGAGATCTGGGCGCAGGGCGCCTGGGAGACCTACCTGGAGGAGCAGGAGTCCGTGTTCTCCGACACCCAGGAGGAGGTGATCCCCGGCCTGTTCTAGGTCCTGTCGCGCGACTCCCAGCCACTCGGCGCCCGGACGCACCTTCCCCGGTGTCCGGACGCGAGGTGGATGGGGATCGGACGACAGGAACGGGAACGGCGGGACCGCCATGGCAGAGAACACTCCGAAGGGCGCTCCGCGCCCGACCGAGGAGCGGCACCTCCCGGTGCTGCTCGAGCGCTGCGTCGAGCTCCTGGCTCCGGCGCTGGAGCGCGACGGGGCGGTCGTCGTCGACGCGACGCTCGGCATGGGCGGGCACTCGCTCGCGCTGCTCGAGCGCTTCCCCGGCCTGCACCTCGTGGGCCTGGACCGCGACCCCGAGGCGCTGCAGCTCGCGGGGGAGCGGCTCTCCGCCCACGCCTCCAGGATCGACCTCGTGCACGCCGTCTACGACGAGCTGCCCGACGTGCTCGACGAGCTGGGCATCGACACGATCGACGGTGCGCTCTTCGACCTCGGCGTCTCCTCGCTCCAGCTCGACGAGACCGAGCGCGGGTTCTCCTACTCCAAGGAGGCGCCACTCGACATGCGGATGGACTCGACCGCCCCGCTCACGGCGGCGAGCATCCTCGCCGACTACGACGAGACCGCCCTGCGCCGCATCTTCCACGAGTACGGCGAGGAGCGCCTCGCCGCGCGCTACGCCAAGAAGATCGTGGAGGCCCGCCGCGACGCTCCGCTGGAGCGCTCCGGCCGTCTCGTCGAGATCATCCAGGCGGCGACCCCGGTCGCGATCCAGCGGAACGGCCACCCCGCCAAGCGCGTCTTCCAGGCGCTGCGGATCGAGGTCAACCAGGAGCTGTCCGTCCTCGAGCGGGCGATCCCCGCCGCGCTGGGCCGGATCAACGAGGGCGGGCGGATCGTCGTCGAGGCGTACCAGTCGCTCGAGGACCGGATCGTCAAGCGCGCGCTCCAGGCCGCGTCCTCCTCCACCGCCCCGGCCGGCCTCCCGATGGAGCTGCCGGAGCACCGACCCGAGTTCCGACTCGTCATCCGCGGAGCCGAGCTCGCCTCCGACGACGAGAAGGCCCGCAACCCCCGAGCGACACCCGTGCGTCTGCGCGCGGCCGAGAGGATCAGGAGCACCGCATGAGCGCCACCGCCGTCATCGACCCCGCCGTCATCGACCCCGCCGTCATCGACACCGCCCGCCGAGCACGCCCCGAGGAGGAGGCGCCCCGCCCCCGCATCGAGGCCGTCCCGGCCGGTCAGGCGCAGTCGCGCCCGAAGCTCGTCTACGGGATCGTCGCCGTCGCCGGCCTCTTCGCGATCATCGTCGTCCAGCTCCTGGTGAGCGTCGGCCTCTCGCAGGGGGCCTACCAGATCTCGGCGCTGCAGACCGAGCAGAAGTCGCTCACCCGCAGCAACGCGGAGAAGCAGGACGCCGTCGACACGCTGAGCTCGCCGCAGAACCTCGCCACCGCCGCGCAGGGCCTGGGAATGGTCGCCAATACCGCGCCGGTCTACCTCCGCCTCTCGGACGGCGCCGTGCTGGGCGACCCCTCCTCCGCCGCGTCGAGCGAAGTCGCGGGCACCGCCTCCGCGCCGCTCGTACCCAACGCCCTCGTCCCGGCTCTCCAGCCCGGCGCGAGCGCGTCCTCCCCGGCTGTCGACGGCGCGGCCGTACCGTTGCAGGGCGAGCTGCCCGCGCCCATCACGCACTGACGCACGGCGTCGCGGTCCGCCTCCGTGCGGGCACCCGCCCCGCGGGGCGCACGACGACCATCCGGACCCGACGAACGGCGGCCCGCCCGCCCGGAGCAAGAAGGACACCGCCGCAGTGAGACACCACCGCTCGAGCAGACGCCGCACGGCCGTCACGTTCGTCATCATCGTCGCCGTCGTCGGACTCTTCATCGGCAAGCTGGTGGACATCCAGATCGTGCGGGCGAACGAGCTCACCGATGCGGCCGCCCAGAACCAGTCGAACAGCGTCGTCACCTACGGCCAGCGCGGCCCCATCGTGGACCGCTCCGGGACGGTGCTCGCGGACACCACCACGCGCTACCGGCTGACGACCTCGCCGAAGAACGTGGCCGAGTTCCCGCGCGAGCTGGGCGAGGACCAGAAGGTCATGGTCAGCGTGCAGCAGGCCGCCTCCGAGATCGGCGCGATCACCGGGCAGTCGGTCGAGCAGATCACCGGAGCGGTGGACGCCGCGCTCGCGAAGGACGCGAAGGCCAACTACCTGATCCTCTCGGAGGGGCTCGACCTCGAGGCCTACCAGAAGCTCGTCGCGCTCGACATCCCGTGGACCTACTTCGAGACCCAGCAGGGACGCAGCTACCCCAACGGCGCGGTGGCCGGCAACCTCGTCGGCTACGTCGGGGCGGACGGAGCGGCCCAGGAGGGCATGGAGTACGCGGAGAACACTTGCCTCGCGGGGCAGAACGGGTCCGAGAGCTACGAGCGCAGCGCCGACTACGTCCGGATCCCGGGCAGCACCGTCTCGGAGACCCCGGCCGTCGACGGCGGGACGCTGAAGCTCACCATCGACTCCGACCTCCAGTACTACTCCCAGCAGGTCCTCTCGCAGCGCGTCGCCGAGGTCGGCGGCAGCTACGGGATCGTCGTGGTGCAGGAGGTCAAGACCGGCAAGCTGCTCGCCGTGGCCGAGACGCCGACCGTCGACCCCAACAACGTCGAGGCGAGCGCCTCCGCAGACCGCAGCTCGCGCGCCTTCCGCGCGCCGTTCGAGCCGGGCTCGACCTTCAAGCCGATGACCGCCGCGATGCTGATCGACCAGGGCCAGGCGGGCCCGACGACCCAGGTCGTCGTCCCGGACTCCTTCGAGAAGGACGGCGCCTCGTTCAGCGACGACTTCGCGCACACCCCGACGAACTACACGCTGACCGGCATCCTCAAGGACTCGTCGAACGTCGGCATCTCGATGCTCGGCTCCCGCCTGTCGGCCCAGTCCCGATACGACTACCTGCAGAAGTTCGGTCTCGGCACGCCCACCACGAGCGGCTTCCCCGGCGAGGAGGGCGGCCTGCTCGCCGACTACCAGGACTGGGACAACCAGACGAACTACACGACGATGTTCGGCCAGGGCGTCTCGGCGACCGCGGTGCAGGTCGCGAGCATCTACCAGACGCTCGGCAACGGCGGAGTGCGGCTCCCGTCGCAGCTGATCGACGGCTGCACCACGGCCGACGGCTCCGTCGTGGACGTCCCCGATGCGACGGGCACCCAGGTGGTGTCGAGCTCGGCCGCGAAGCAGGTCGTCGACATGCTGCAGACCCACTACAACGAGGGCTGGCTGGCGAACGACATCCATGTCGACGGCTACAACATCGCCACCAAGACCGGTACCGCGCAGCAGCCCGACGGGAAGGGCGGCTACTCGAAGAGCTACACCGTCTCGCTCGCCGGGCTCGCGCCGGCGGAGGACCCGGAGTACGTCGTGACGGTCACCATCGCCGATCCGGTTAAGATGAACACGTCCCAGGCGACGGCTCCCGTCTTCCAGCAGGTCATGACCCAGGTGCTCAAGACCAACCGGGTGGAGCCGTCCACGGTGCCGCCCGTCGAGTACCCGACGACGTGGTGAGCCCCGCCGGGACCACGATCCAAGCACCAGAACGAGAGAAAGAGCGGGCAGTGCACGACCCTCGCCCGCAGTCCTCCCTCCGCCCCGAGCACCCCGTGCCGCGGAGCCTCTCGCAGCTCGTGGCCGAGTTCTCCCTCGGCCCGGTCCGCGGCCTCGAGGGCGTCGAGGTGAGCGGAGTCACGCTGGACTCGAACCAGGTCGAGTCCGGAGACCTCTACGTCGGTGTCGCAGGACGCCGTGCCCATGGCGCGGCCTTCGCGTCGGCCGCCGCGGCGTCCGGAGCCGTCGCCGTGCTGACCGACCCGGCCGGAGCGGAGCTCGCCGCCGACAGCGGCCTGCCCGTGCTGGTGACCCCCGACCCGCGGGCCGCCCTCGGCGACGTCGCCGCGTGGATCCACCGCACCCGCGAGGACGTCCCGACGCTCTTCGGCGTGACGGGGACCAACGGCAAGACGAGCGTCGTCTACATCCTCGACGCGCTGCTGCGCCGGCTCGGAGTCGTCTCCGGCCTCAGCTCCACCGCCGAGCGCCGGATCGGCGACGTCGCCGTGGTGAGCTCGCTGACCACTCCCGAGGCGAGCGAGCTGCACGGCCTGCTCGCGCGGATGCGCGAGTCCGCCGTCCGCGCGGTCTCCATCGAGGTGTCGGCGCAGGCGCTCACGCGGCACCGGATCGACGGCCTCGTCTTCGACGTCGTCGGCTTCACGAACCTCAGCCACGACCACCTCGACGACTACTCCGATCTGCGCGAGTACTTCGAGGCCAAGGCCGACCTCTTCGAGCCGGAGCGCGCACGCCGCGGCGTCGTCACGGTCGACAGCGCCTGGGGGCGCGAGCTCGCCGAGCGCAGCCGCATCCCCGTCGCGACGCTCGCCGGCTCGCCGGTCGTCGGAGTCGCCCCGACGACGCCCGCCGACTGGTCGATGACGGTGCTGGACGCGACGCCCGACAGCACCACCTTCCGCCTGGAGGGGCCCGAGAACCGCTCCGTCGTCGTCACCGTCTCGCTGATCGGCTGGTACATGGCCTCCAACGCCGCGCTGGCGATCGTGATGCTGGTGGAGTCGGGCTTCGACCTGGACGCCGTCGCGCACGCGCTCGAGGACAGCCGTCTCGACGTCTACATCCCGGGCCGCGCCGAGCTCGTCTCGGGGGAGCGCGGACCGCGCGTCTACGTCGACTACGGCCACACCCCCGACGCGTTCCAGAACGCGCTCGAGGCGCTGCGGACCATCACGCCCGGCCGCCTGTTCATGGTGTTCGGGGCGGACGGGGACCGCGACACGACCAAGCGGAGCGACATGGGCGCCATCGCCGCCCGCCTCGCCGACGTCGTGGTCGTCACCGACTTCCACCCGCGCTGGGAGGATCCGGCCGCCATCCGCGCCGCGCTCCTCCAGGGCGCCCGGGCCGCCGTGCCCGACCGGGAGATCCACGAGATCGCCGACCCGCGCGCCGCCGTGCGCGCCGCCGTCGCCCTCGCGCGCGAAGGGGACTCGATCCTCTACGCCGGGCCCGGCCACGAAGACCACCAGGAGATCGCAGGAGTGCACATGCCGTATTCGGCCAGAGACGACGTCCGTCACGCGCTGCGCGAGGCGGGCTGGCTGTAGATGATCGCCCTCACCCTCACCGAGATCGCCGAGGCCGTCTCCGGACGCCTCCACCTGGCCGGCTCGTCCGCCACGGCCGCCACCGTGATCGACGGAGCGACCGAGACCGACTCCCGCGAGATCGCGCCCGGCGGGATCTTCGTCGCCAAGCGCGGCGAGCACACCGACGGCCACCTCTTCGCTCCCGCCGCTCTCGAGCGCGGTGCCGCGCTCCTCATCGTGGAGCGCCCGCTCGACCTCGACGTGCCGCAGGTCCTCGTCGACGACTCCGTCGAGGCGCTCGGAGCGCTGGCGACCGAGGTCGTCCGGCGCGTCCGCGCGAAGGGCGGGCTCACCGTCATCGGCGTCACCGGCTCGAACGGCAAGACGACGACCAAGAACCTCCTCCGCACCGTCCTCGAGCGGGTCGGCGAGACGGTCGCTCCGCGCGGATCCTTCAACAACGAGGTCGGCGCGCCGATCACGATGCTCCAGGTGTCCGAGTCGACGCGCTTCCTCGTCGCCGAGATGGGCGCGAGCGCGGTCGGCGAGATCCGCCGCCTCGTCCGGATGGCCAGGCCCGACGTCGGCGTCGTCCTCGCCGTGGGCCTCGCGCACGCCGGCGAGTTCGGCGGGATCGAGCGCACGCTCGAGGCCAAGACCGAGATGGTCGCCGACCTCACCGCCGACGACGTCGCCGTGCTGAACGCCGACGACGGCCGGGTCGCCTCGATGGCGGGCCGCACCGCCGCCCGGGTCCTCTGGTTCGGCCGCGGCGAGAGCGCGGACGTCCGCGCCGTCGACATCGACGCGACCGCCGACGGCACCCGCTTCGCCATCGAGGTCTCGGCGGGGGAGGGCCGCGAGGCCGCTCGCGCCGAGCTCCTGCTGCGCGTCCTCGGCGAGCACCACGTGATGAACGCCCTCGCGGCGACCGCCGCCGCGCTCTCTGTCGGAGTGGCGCTGCCCGCGATCGTCGAGGCTCTCGCGACCGTCACCCTCGCCGAGCGCGGCCGCATGGAGGTCCTGGGCGGCGAGGACGTCCGCGTCATCAACGACGCGTACAACGCGAGTCCCGACTCCACCGCGGCCGCCCTGCGCACCCTCGCCCAGATCGCGAAGCCCGGGGGGCGCACCGTCGCCGTCCTGGGAGAGATGAGCGAGCTCGGCGAGTGGGCCGACGAGGAGCACGAGCGCGTGGGCCTGCTGGCCGTCCGCCTCAACATCTCCCAGATCGTGGTGGTGGGCCGAGGCGCCCGCCGGATCCACGTCGCGGCCGAGCGCGAGGGATCGTGGAGCGGCGAGTCCGTCTTCGCGGAGACCTCCGACGAGGCGTTCGACCTCCTCGAGGACTACCTGCGACCCGGCGACACCGTGCTGGTCAAGTCGTCCAACTCCGCGGGGCTGCGCTTCCTCGCCGACCGTCTCGGGGAGCGTCACCGATGAGGGCACTCCTCCTGTCCGGCGCGTTCTCCGGAGCCTTCACGCTCCTGATGACGCCCCTGTTCATCCGCCTCTTCCACCGCCTGCAGTGGGGCCAGTTCATCCGCGAGGACGGACCGAAGTCGCACCACGTCAAGCACGGCACGGCGACGATGGGCGGCATCGTCATCATCATCGGCACCGTGGTCGGCTACTTCCTCGGGATGCTGTTCGGCAACCGGGCGATCGCGCCGTCGGCCCTGCTGGTGCTCTTCATGATGGTCGGGCTCGGACTCGTCGGCTTCGTCGACGACTTCCTGAAGACCCGCAACCAGCGCAGCCTCGGCCTCGGCGGCTGGGCGAAGATCGCCGGCCAGGTCATCGTCGCCGCGGCCTTCGCGGTGATCGCGATCATGGTCCGCGACTCCAACGGGCTCACCCCCGCGTCCACCTCGATCTCGTTCATCCGCGACCTGCCGTTCGACTTCGCCTCCCTCGGCTGGATCGGCATCGGCCTGTTCGTGCTGTGGATCTGCATCATCGTCACCAGCACGTCGAACGGCGTGAACGTCGCCGACGGGCTCGACGGACTCGCCACCGGGTCCTCGATCCTCGCGATCGGCTCCTACGTCATCATCGGGTTCTGGCAGTCGAACCAGTGGTGCTTCGACCAGCACCTCAACCCCGAGGTCGTCGACAAGTGCTACCAGGTGAGCGACCCGTTCGACCTGGCCATCATCGCGGCGGCCGTCTCCGGTGCCCTGGTGGGCTTCCTCTGGTGGAACACCTCGCCGGCGCAGATCTTCATGGGCGACACCGGCTCGCTCGGCCTCGGCGGCGCGCTCGCGGCCCTGGCGATCCTCACCCGCACCGAGCTGCTGGTCATCCTCATCGGCGGCCTGTTCGTCATCGTGACCGGCTCGGTCATCCTCCAGCGGATCTACTTCAAGCTGACCCGGGGCAAGCGCATCTTCCTGATGAGCCCGCTCCACCACCACTTCGAGCTCAAGGGCTGGGCCGAGATCACCGTCGTGGTCCGGTTCTGGATCATCGCCGGCATCTTCGTCGCCGCCGGAGTCGGGCTCTTCTACCTGGAATGGCTGTCGCTGGCATGACCGATCCCGCCCGTCCCGACTCCCTCCGCAGCTGGCACTCGGACTGGCGCGGCCTGCGCGTCGCCGTGCTGGGCCTGGGCGTCACCGGGTTCTCGGTGGCCGACACCCTGACCGAGCTCGGCTCCGAGGTGCTGGTCCTCGCCGACCGCGCCGATGAGGAGCGCGAGCGCCTGCTCGAGGTGATCGGCGCCCGCCTGCACCGGGCCGACCGCCTCGACTCCGCTCCGGAGGAGCTGCACGCGTTCGCACCGGAGCTGGTCGTGGTGTCGCCCGGCTTCCGGCCGACGCACCCGATCCTCGTGTGGGCGGCGGAGTCCGGGATCCCCGTGTGGGGCGACGTCGAGCTCGCCTGGCGTGTCCGCGACAAGGTCGTGCGCGCCGACGGCACTCCGGCGGACTGGGTGGCCGTCACCGGCACCAACGGCAAGACCACGACCGTCCAGCTCACGGCGACGATGCTCGTGGCCGGCGGCCTCCGCGCCGCCCCCTGCGGCAACATCGGCGTGCCCGTGCTCGACGCGGTCCGCGACCCGCAGGGCTTCGACGTCCTCGTCGTGGAGCTCTCGAGCTACCAGCTGCACTACCTGGGCGCGATCGAGCCGATCGCGAGCGCATGCCTCAACATCGCCGACGACCACCTCGACTGGCACGGCTCGTTCGACGCCTACCGTGCGGCCAAGGGCAAGGTCTACGCCGGCACCCGCGTCGCCTGCGTGTACAACCGCGCCGACGCGGCGACCGAGCAGATGGTGCTCGACGCCGAGGTGGTGGAGGGCGCCCGGGCGATCGGGTTCGGCCTCGGCGTGCCCGGCCCGAGCGACTTCGGGATCGTCGACGGCATCCTCTGCGACCGCGCCTTCCTCGAGGACCGCCGCACCAGTGCCCTCGAGATCACCACCGTGGACGAGCTCGCCGCTCGGAACCTCGCCGCTCCGCACATCGTCCAGAACGTGCTCGCCGCGGCAGCGCTCTCCCGAGCGTGCGGGATCGAGGTCACGGCCGTCCGCACCGCGCTGGCGTCCTTCGAGCTCGACGCCCACCGCATCCAGGTCGTCGCCGAGCACGACGGGGTGACCTGGGTGAACGACTCCAAGGCCACGAACCCGCACGCCGCCGACGCCTCGCTGCGCGCGTACCCGTCGGTCGTCTGGGTCGTCGGCGGCCTGCTCAAGGGCGTCGACGTGGACGCCCTCGTGGCCGCGCACGTCGGCCGCCTGCGGGGCGCCGTGGTGATCGGCGCCGACCGCTCGGCGCTGCTCGCGGCATTCCGACGACACGCGCCCGCCCTCCCCGTGAGCGAGGCGGTGCCGGACGACACTGGTGCGGTGATGCAGGCGGCCGTCGAGGCGGCCGCGACGCTCGCCCGCTCGGGGGACGTCGTCCTGCTCGCACCCGCCGCGGCCTCGATGGACCAGTTCCTCGACTACGCGGCTCGGGGCCGCTCCTTCGCGGCCGCCGTGGCGACACACCTGGGAGGGGGAGCCGATGACCGCTCCGACGACGAGCCGCCCCGCGGGCCGCTCGCGCACTGAGCAGCGCGGGAAGGACCGGAGCGGGGCCCGCTCCGCGCGGATCGTCCTGTCGAAGGTCTTCGCCTCCCACTCGCCGAACTTCTACCTCCTCTTCGGGACCACGCTCTTCCTGGTGCTGTTCGGACTGACGATGGTGCTCTCCTCCTCGTCGGTCACCTCCTACGTGTCGAGCGACGACTCCTTCGGGGGCTTCCTGCGCCAGGGCGGGTTCGCCCTCCTCGGGATCCCGATGATGCTGGTGGTCTCGCGGCTGCCCCTCGGCGTGTGGAAGCGCGTGACGCCGATCCTGCTCATCGCCGGCTGCGTCCTCCAGTGCCTCGTGCTCTTCACACCGCTCGGCGACTCCGTCGGCGGGAACCGCAACTGGATCCGCCTCGGCGCCTTCAGCATGCAGCCCTCCGAGATCATCAAGCTCGCGCTCGCCCTCTGGCTGGGGCTCCTGCTCGCCCGCCGCTACCGGTCGCCGAAGGACTGGAAGGACGCGCTCATCCCCGTCCTGATCGTCGGCGGCGCGGCGATCGGACTGGTCCTCATCGGAGGCGACCTGGGCACGGTCGTGATCATGGCGGGCATCGTCCTCGCCGCACTCTTCTACGCGAACGTCCAGATGAAGGTCCTCGTGCCGATCGTGGTGGTCGGTGCGATCGGAGCGGTGCTGTTCGCCGTCTCCAGCGACAACCGCCTCACCCGGATCATGTCCTTCCTCGGCGACTGCTCCAACGTCGAGGAGTACCAGAACTCGTGCTGGCAGCCGGTGCACGGCACCTGGGCGATGGCCTCCGGCGGGATCTTCGGCGTGGGCCTCGGCAACTCCAAGGCCAAGTGGTCCTGGCTGCCCGCCGCGGACAACGACTACATCTTCGCCATCATCGGCGAGGAGCTCGGGCTGATCGGAGCGATCGTCGTCCTGGCGCTGTTCGTGGTCCTCGCGGTCGCCTTCTTCCGCGTCATCCACGCGTCCTCCGATCCGTTCGTGCGGATCAGCACCGGCGCGATCATGGTCTGGCTGATCGGCCAGGCGTTCGTCAACATCGGCGTGGTCCTGGGGGTGCTCCCGGTGCTGGGAGTCCCGCTGCCGCTGATCTCCTCCGGAGGCACCGCCCTGCTCAGCTCGCTCCTCGCCATCGGCGTCGTCCTCTCCTTCGCCCGCACCCAGACCGCGCCCCTGCCCGGCGCGGGCGTGCTGCGCCGCAGGAAGGCGGCGGCGGAGTGACCCGCTACCTCCTCGCCGGCGGCGGCACCGCCGGCCACGTCACTCCGCTGCTCGCGACGGCCGATGAGATCCGCAGGCGGAACCCGGACGACGAGGTGCTCGTGCTCGGCACCGCCGAGGGGCTCGAGGCCCGCCTCGTCCCCCTCCGCGGCTACGAGCTCTCGGTGATCCCGCGGCTGCCGTTCCCGCGCCGTCCGAACGCGGCGGCGCTGCGGTTCCCCGGAGCCTTCCGTGCGACCATCGCCGGCATCGTCCGGACGATCCGCGACCGGCGGATCGACGCGGTGGTCGGCTTCGGCGGGTACGCGGCAGCACCCGCCTACCTGGCGGCGCGCCGCGCCGGCGTCCCCTTCACCGTCCACGAGGCCAACGCGCGCCCCGGGCTCGCCAACCGCCTCGGCGCGCGCGCGACCCGCTCGGTCGGCGTGGCCTTCGAGGGCACGCCCCTGCCGCACGCGCGGGTCGTCGGCATGCCGCTGCGCCGCGAGATCGCCGAGCTCGACCGGGCCGCGCGCCGCGACGACGCGATGGCGGCGCTGGGCCTCGACCCGTCCCGGCAGACCCTCCTGGTGACCGGCGGCTCCCTCGGCGCTCGACGGATCAACGCGACGGTGCACGCCGCCGCCCGGGATCTCGTCGCCACCGGCTTCCAGGTCCTCCACATCACGGGCGACCGCGCCGAGATCACGGACCCGGGGGTGGCCGGCTACCACCTCCTCGCCTACTGCGACCGGATGGACCTCGCGCTGTCCGCCGCGGACGTGGCCGTCTCCCGCGCGGGGGCAGCGACGGTCAGCGAGCTGACAGCCCTCGGCCTGCCCGCGGTCTACGTCCCGTACCCGGTCGGCAACGGCGAGCAGCGCTACAACGCGCGCGGCGTCGTCGACGCCGGGGGAGCGGTCCTCGTCGAGGACGCCGCCTTCCTCCCCGGCTGGGTCCAGCGGGAGCTCGTACCGCTCCTGGGCGACACCGCCCGTCGCGACGAGATGGCGCGCCGGGCCGCCCGCGTGGGAGTCCGCGACGGCTCCGGGCGGCTCGTCGACCTGATCGAGTCGACCCTCTCCGAGCCGCGCTGAGCCCGCTCCGCGCGGCTCGGGAGAGCACTCCCGCCCACCGTCTACACTGATCCGGCGCACCGCGGGAGGCCCCTCCCGCCCGCCGCGACCCACCCGAAAGCGAGAGCCCCGTGATCAAGCCCGACCTCGGCATCACCGTCCCCGACGAGCTCGGCTCGGTCCACTTCATCGGCATCGGCGGCTCCGGGATGAGCGGGATCGCCCGGCTGTTCCACCACGCCGGGCACCGGGTCACCGGGTCGGACGTCCGCGAGTCCCACCCCATCGAGCAGCTGCGGGAGCTCGGCGTCCCGGTCGCCATCGGCCATGACGCGGCGAACCTCGGGGACGCCGAGGCGGTCGTCGTCACCTCCGCCCTGTGGCCCGACAATCCGGAGTACCTGCTCGCGAAGGAGCGCGGCCTGCCCGTGCTGCACCGCTCGCAGGCCCTCGCCTGGCTGGTGCGCGGCAAGCGCCTGGTCGCGGTGGCCGGAGCGCACGGCAAGACCACGTCGACCGGCATGATCGTCACCGGTCTGCTCGGCGTCGACGCCGACCCCAGCTTCGTCAACGGCGGCATCATCGAGAGCCTCGGCACCTCCTCCGCCGCCGGCTCCGGCGAGGTCTTCGTCGTCGAGGCCGACGAGTCGGACGGCAGCTTCCTCCTCTACGACACCGCGGTCGCCCTCATCACGAACGTCGACCCGGACCACCTCGACCACTACGGATCGCTGGAGGCGTTCGAGGAGGCCTTCGTCACCTTCGCCTCCTCCGCGAGCGAGCTCGTCGTCATCTCCTCCGACGACCCCGGCGCCGTCCGCGTCACCGAGTGGCTGGTCGGCGGACGGGTGCTGACCTTCGGCGAGGCCGAGGGGGCGGACGTCCGCGTCGTCGACCTCGACCTCGTCGGCCCCGTCGGCTTCTCGGTCGAGTACGAGGGCAGGCGCTACTCGGCCCGCCTCCGCATCCCCGGCCGTCACAACGCGATCAACGCGGCCGGCGCGTTCGCAGTGCTGGTGGGCCTGGGCTTCGATCCGGCCGCCTCGCTCGAGGCCGTGTCGGCGTTCGGAGGCACGGAGCGCCGTTTCGAGCTGCACGGAGCGGTCCGCGGAGTCAGCGTCTACGACGACTACGCCCACCACCCCACCGAGGTGGCCGCCGCCCTTTCCGCCGCGCGCACCGTGGTCGGCGAGGGCCGCATCATCGCCGTGCACCAGCCGCACCTCTACAGCCGCACCCGCCTCTTCGCCCGCGAGTTCGCCGAGACGCTCGAGCGCTACGCCGACGAGACGATCGTCCTCGACGTCTACGGGGCGCGCGAGGATCCGGAGCCCGGAGTGACCGGAGCGCTGGTCAGCGAGAAGTTCGCCGACCCGTCGCACGTCTCGTTCGTCCCGGACTGGGCGGAGGCGGCCCGCCTCACGGCCGGCATCGCGCGCGAGGGCGACTTCGTCATCACCCTCGGCTGCGGCGACGTCTACCGGATCATCCCGCAGGTGCTCGAGTCGCTCGGCGCGAGCGAGGCCGCGCCGGTCGCACGATGACCGCGGTCCTCGCGCCCGAAGCGGGGGAGCGGCCGTGAAGCGGCCCGACGGCGGACGCCCTCCGGCGCCCGGTCGGAGCGTCCCCACGCGCGGCGGCGAGCCGGAGCCGGACACCGAGCCGATCCGGATCGTCTCCGCGATCCGCGTGGACCCGGAGCCGGCCGAGCGCACTCCGTCGCGCGCGGGCGCGGTCCGCCGCACCCTCTCGGGCCTGCGCCTGCCCGGAGCCGAGAACCGGGCCGTCTCCCGGGCCGCCCGCGAGCGGAGGCGCTACGAGCGGGGGGAGGTCCGCCGCTTCACGAAGCGCGCGCGTCGGCGCCGCCTGATCGCCCTGGTCGTGGCCGGGTCGCTCGTCGCCCTCGCCCTCATCGTCGGAGTCGCGGCCTTCTCGCCGCTCATGGCCGTGCGCACGATCGAGATCTCGGGCACCCAGCGCGTCGACGCCGCCGCCCTGCAGAGCGAGCTCGACGACCAGCTCGGCGTCCCGCTCACCCTGGTGGACCGGGACGAGGTCGGCCGCGTGCTGGGCGCGTCCCCGCTCATCCAGAGCTACTCGGTGCAGACCCGGCCGCCGAGCACCCTCGTGGTGTCGATCGTCGAGCGCACGCCCCTCGGCGTGATCGCGGCGGGGGGCCGCTTCGAGCTCGTGGACGCGGCCGGAGTCGTCATCGAGACGGCGGACTCGGCGCAGCCCGGCTACCCGGTCCTCACCACCGCGTCCGGCGACGCCTCGGGAGCCGGCTTCCGCGCGACCGCGCGGGTGCTGCGCTCCCTGCCCGCGTCGCTCGCTCCGCAGGTGACGGCTGCCACGGCCACGACCGGCGACGACGTCTCGCTCACCCTGCAGAACGGCACGGAAGTCGTCTGGGGCGGGTCGGACGAGTCGGCGCTCAAGGCCGTCGTGCTCGAGAAGCTGATGGCCGCGACCGACCCCGCCGTCGTCGGCACCTACGACGTGTCCTCGCCCCAGGCCGCCGTCGTGGCGCCCCGGCCTTGACCGGCGGCGGATCCGCGCGTTCTTTCGAGCGTTGCGGGCGTGTCTGCTGGGAGCGCGACCGGACTCCGCCTACCGTCGGAGCCGAACCCCAAATGCATACTCAGCATAACTTTAAGCCTCAACTACAGGTTTAAGGTTCAGCCCGGAGGCCGGAGACGTGACTTCAAACCAGAACTACCTCGCCGTGATCAAGGTCGTCGGCATCGGCGGAGGCGGCGTCAACGCCGTCAACCGCATGATCGAGCTCGGCCTGCGCGGTGTCGAATTCATCGCGATCAACACGGACGCCCAGGCGCTCCTGCTCAGCGACGCCGACGTCAAGCTCGACGTGGGCCGCGAGCTGACCCGCGGACTCGGCGCCGGCGCCGACCCCGAGGTCGGCCGCCGCGCCGCCGAGGACCACGCCGAGGAGATCGAGGAGGTCCTCGCGGGGGCCGACATGGTCTTCGTCACCGCGGGCGAGGGCGGCGGCACCGGCACCGGCGGCGCGCCCGTCGTGGCGCGGATCGCCAAGTCGATCGGCGCCCTCACCATCGGCGTCGTGACCAAGCCCTTCGGGTTCGAGGGACGCCGTCGGCAGACGCAGGCCGAGGCCGGCGTCGCGACGCTGAAGAACGAGGTCGACACGCTCATCGTCGTTCCGAACGACCGCCTGCTCGAGATCAGCGACCGCGGCATCTCGATGCTCGAGGCCTTCGCGACCGCCGACCAGGTGCTCCTCGCCGGCGTCCAGGGCATCACCGACCTGATCACCACGCCCGGCCTGATCAACCTCGACTTCGCCGACGTGAAGTCGGTCATGCAGGGCGCGGGCTCGGCGCTGATGGGCATCGGCTCGTCGCGCGGCGCCGATCGCGCGATCAAGGCGGCCGAGCTGGCCGTCGCCTCACCGCTGCTCGAGGCCAGCATCGACGGCGCGCACGGCGTGCTCCTCTCGATCCAGGGCGGCTCGAACCTCGGCATCTTCGAGATCAACGACGCGGCGCGCCTCGTCCAGGAGGCGGTGCACGCCGAGGCGAACATCATCTTCGGTGCCGTGATCGACGACACGCTCGGCGACGAGGTGCGCGTCACCGTCATCGCCGCGGGCTTCGACGGCGGAGAGCCGGGCGGGACCGCTCAGGCCGCGATCGCCCAGCCGCGCCAGCAGCAGAGCTCGGCGAGCGAGTCGGCCGTTGAGCCCGTCCCGGCTCCCGCCGCGGCGCCTGCGGCCGGCTCGATCTGGTCGAGCACCCCCGTCGCCGCCCCGGCCCCTGTCGCCGACCCGTCCTTCGACGACGACGACAGCGACCTGGACATCCCCGACTTCCTCAAGTAGTCGTGCCGGATCCGGAGCTGGCCGCGCGCTGGGCCGAGGTCTCCGAGCGGGTCGCCGACGCGACCCGCTCGGCCGGTCGCGAGGCGTCCTCGGTCACGACCATCGTGGTGACCAAGTTCCACCCCGTGTCGCTGCTCCGCGACCTCCTCGAGCTGGGCGTCGTCGACTTCGGCGAGAACCGGCACCAGGAGGCGCAGGAGAAGTCGGCCGAGCTGGCGGGGACCGCTGCGCGCTGGCACTTCATCGGGCAGCTCCAGAGCAAGAAGGCGCGCCAGGTGCGCCGCTACGCCGACGCGGTCCACTCCGTCGACCGGCTCGCGCTCGTCCCGCTGCTGGAGGCGGGGGAGGAGCCGCTCGACGTGTTCCTGCAGGTCAACCTCACCGAGGATCCCGACCGCGGGGGAGCGTCGCCCGCCGACGTCGAGCCCCTCGCCGAGGCTCTCGCCGGGGCGCCCGGCCTCACGCTGCGCGGCGTGATGGCGGTCGCTCCGCTGGACGAGGAGCCCCGTCCGGCTTTCGCCCGGCTCCGGTCGATCTCCGACCGCGTGCGCGCCGTCGAGCCCTCCGCCACGGCGATCTCGGCGGGCATGTCGAACGACTTCGCCGAGGCGATCGCGGAGGGTGCGACACACCTGCGAATCGGATCGGCAATCACCGGAGAACGCCCCGCCCGCACCTAACCTCGTGGTGACCCACCTGTGGGAGCACACACGACACGGAGGACACCCCATGGCCAACCCGCTGAAGAAGACGATGGTCTACCTCGGACTCGCCGACGAAGAGGTCGAGTACGAGCGCGCAGAGCCCGTCGAGGCGGCCCCGGCGACGGTCCACCGCGCACCGGTCTCCCCGGTGCAGCCCGTCCCTCCCGTCGAGCCGGTGCAGCAGCCCCGCGCGACGGTCACCCCGCTCCGCAAGCCCACCCCCCAGACCCCGAAGGCGACGGCACCCGCCGAGATGAACGAGATCCTCACCGTCCACCCGAAGCAGTACCGCGACGCGCAGGTCATCGCGGAGAACTTCCGCGACGGCATCCCCGTGATCATCAACCTCTCGCAGATGAGCGATGCGGACGCCCGCCGCCTCATCGACTTCGCGAGCGGACTCTCGCAGGGCCTCTACGGCCGCATCGAGCGCGTGACGAGCAAGGTCTTCCTGCTCTCGCCGTCGCACATCACCGTCGCCGGCGACTCCGCCTCCGCCGAGAGCGACGCCGACGCGTCGTTCTTCGCGAAGTCCTGATCCCGGGGAGCCCTGGCCCCCGGTGACCTCCGTCGTCTCGCTCCTCGGGAGCGTCCTGTACTTCGTGCTGCTGCTCTACTTCTTCGCGATGTGGGCGCGGTTCGTGCTCGACCTCGTCCGCGTGATCCGACGCGACTGGCGCCCCCGCGGTGCCGGCCTCGTCGCCGCGGAGGGCGTCTACACCGTCACGGACCCGCCGATCGGCTTCTTCCGACGCCTGATCAAGCCGGTCTCGATCGGTCCGATCGCGCTCGATTTCGGCTGGAGCCTCACCATGCTCTGCGTCATCGTGGGCATGTACATCGCCACGTGGCTCCAGCGCGCCTGACCGTCCCTGTATCGTTGGCACGTCCGGACGTTCCCCGCGGTGTCAGCACTGCGCCGTGCGCCTGAAGTTGCTAGCTTTAGTCGCGCGTTGTTAAACGTGTACCTACTTGAAATCGAAGGTGGAAAGCCATGGCGCTCACTCCCGAAGACGTTGTCAACAAGCGGTTCCAGCCGACCAAGTTCCGTGAGGGATACGACCAGGACGAGGTCGACGACTTCCTCGACGAGGTCGTCGTGGAGCTCCGCCGCCTGAACCAGGAGAACGAGGAGCTTCGTCAGCGCCTCTCCTCCGGCGACAGCCGCCCCTCGGACGCCCGAGTCCCCGACGCCCCGCGCGAGAGCACTCCTGCTCCCGCCCCGGTGGTCGACGAGGCACCGGAGCCGGAGCCGCAGCCCGAGCCCGAGCCCGAGCCCACCCCGGCTCCCGCACCGGTCGTCGCTCCCGTCAGCTCCTCGCAGTCGGCTCCGGTCGACGAGGCCGAGAGCTCCAGCGGACTCCTGCAGCTCGCCCGCCGCCTCCACGAGGAGCACGTGCGCGAGGGTGCCGAGAAGCGCGACGCTCTCGTCGCCGAGGGCCGTGCCACGGCCGCCCGCATCGTCGCCGAGGCCGAGGCCAAGCAGCGCCAGCAGGTCGCGAAGCTCGAGGAGGAGCGCGCGACGGTCGAGCACCGCATCGACGAGCTCCGCACCTTCGAGCGCGAGTACCGCCAGAAGCTGAAGAGCTACATCGAGGGCCAGCTCCGCGACCTCGACACCCAGCCGGCGTCGACGGAGTCCTCGCTGTCGGGCTTTGGGGCGTAGTCCCGCCGCAGCGGACGTCAGGCCGAGGGTGCTCGTCACCCTCGGCCTCGTCGCGCTCGCGGTCTTCGCGATCGATCAGACCGCGAAGCTCCTGGTCACGACGAACCTGACCCTGGGCGAGGACGTCCATGTCCTCGGCGACGTCCTGATCCTGCACTACGTGAAGAACCCGGGTGCCGCCTTCTCCCTCGCGAGCGGGTCGACCTGGATCTTCTCGATCATCGCGGCGTGCGTCGTCGTCGCCGTGATCTGGTTCTCGCGCCGGATCCGCTCCACCGCGTGGGGCGTCTTCTTCGGCCTGCTGCTCGGCGGCACCCTCGGCAACCTCTTCGACCGGCTGTTCCGAGAGCCCTCCTTCGGGCTCGGACACGTCGTCGACTTCCTCTTCACGCCGTGGCTGCTCCCGGCGATCTACAACGTCGCCGACATCGCGATCTGCACGGCGATGGCGCTGTTCGTCCTCCTGAGCGTGCGGGGCGTAGGCCTCGACGGCACCCGTGAGCGCGCGGGCCGCGACGAGCAGGACCAGGTCGTGTCCGAGAACGGCGCTCCCGCCGCCCCCGGAGCGGGCGCCCCCGCAGCGGCCTCCTCCGTCGAGGAGGCGGCCCGCGACGCCGACCGCCCCGGCGGACGCTGATGGCGCAGTCCCGAGAGCTGCCGGTCCCGGACGGGCTCGACGGCCTCCGCGTGGACGCGGCCGTCGCGAAGCTGCTCGGCTTCTCGCGCACCTTCGCGGCCGAGGTCGCCGAGGCGGGCGGAGTGAGCGCCGACGGACGGGTCCTCGACAAGAGCGACCGCGTGCACGCAGGCACCTGGCTGAGCGTCGAGTGGAGTCCGCGCGAGGAGCCGCGGATCGTGCCGATGGCGGTCCCCGGCCTCGGCATCGTGCACGACGACGACGACATCGTGGTGATCGACAAGCCCGTCGGAGTGGCCGCGCACCCCGCCGTGGGCTGGGAGGGACCGACGGTGCTCGGCGCCCTCGCCGCCGCGGGCTTCACCGTGTCGACCTCCGGTGCGGCCGAGCGCGCGGGCATCGTGCACCGGCTCGACGCCGGCACGAGCGGCCTCATGGTCGTCGCGAAGTCCGAGCGCGCCTACACGCACCTCAAGCGCGCGTTCCACGACCGCACGGTCGAGAAGGTCTACCACGCGGTCGTGCAGGGCCACCCCGACCCGCTCGCCGGGACGATCGACGCCCCGCTCGGCCGCCACCCGTCCTCGGACTGGAAGTTCGCGGTCCGCGCCGACGGCAAGCCCTCGGTGACCCACTACGAGACGATCGAGGCCTTCCCGTTCGCCTCCCTCCTCGAGATCCACCTCGAGACCGGCCGCACCCACCAGATCCGCGTGCACATGGCCGCCCAGCGCCACCCGTGCGTCGGCGACGCGATGTACGGCGCCGATCCGACCCTCTCGAAGCGGCTCGGCCTCACCCGCCAGTGGCTCGACGCGGTCCGGCTCGGCTTCACCCACCCGGGCTCGGGGGAGTGGGTGCAGTTCGAGGCGTCGTACCCCGACGACCTGGTGCACGCCCTCGAGGTGCTGCGCGGGGAGTGATCCGCGCTCTCCCGGCCGGACCCGCGTCCGGCGCGGTTAGACTTCTTCCCGCCGTGTCCACGGGCCCTCCCGGGTCGCCGGCCATCCCTCCCCTGCCCGCAGTCCGCCGGAGGCGCATCCTTGCCGAGTAACGATTCCTTCGTCCACCTCCACGTGCACAGCGAGTACTCGATGCTCGACGGTGCAGCGCGGGTGAAGCCGCTGATCGACGCGGCGGTCGAGGAGGGCATGCCGGCCATCGCCGTGACCGACCACGGGAACGTGTTCGGCGCCTTCGACTTCTGGCGCACCGCGACGGCGGCGGGGATCAAGCCGATCATCGGCACCGAGGCCTACCTCACCCCGGGGACGCACCGCTCCGACAAGACCCGCATCCGCTGGGGCGACGGCGGAGGGGACGACGTGTCCGGCTCCGGCGCGTACACCCACATGACGCTGCTCAGCTCGACCACGACGGGCATGCACAACCTCTTCCGCCTCTCCTCGCGCGCGTCGATCGAGGGCTACTACTTCAAGCCGCGCATGGACCGCGAGATCCTCTCGCAGTACTCCGAGGGCCTGATCGGCACCACGGGCTGCCCGAGCGGCGAGGTCCAGACGCGCCTGCGCCTCGGCCAGTACGAGGAGGCCCGCCAGGCGGCCGCCGACTACCGCGACATCTTCGGCAAGGAGAACTTCTTCGCCGAGATCATGGATCACGGCCTCGACATCGAGCGGCGGGTGATCGGCGACGTCATCCGGCTCGCGAAGGACCTCGACCTCCCGTTGGTCGCCACCAACGACCTGCACTACACGCATGCGCACGACGCGACCTCGCACGCGGCGCTGCTCTGCGTGCAGTCCGGAACCACCCTCGACGACCCCAAGCGCTTCAAGTTCGACGCGGACGAGTTCTACCTCAAGTCGCCGCGCGAGATGCGCCAGGTCTTCCGCGACCACCCCGAGGCCTGCGACAACACGCTCCTCATCGCGGAGCGCTGCGACGTCCAGTTCGACACCTCGGCGAACTACATGCCCCGCTTCCCGGTGCCGGAGGGCGAGACGGAGGACACCTGGTTCGTGAAGGAGGTCGAGGCCGGACTGCGCGAGCGCTACCCGGACGGCATCTCCCAGGAGGTGCGCGACCGGGCGGACTACGAGACCCGCGTCATCCTGCAGATGGGCTTCCCCGGCTACTTCCTCGTCGTCGCCGACTTCATCAACTGGTCCAAGCGCAACGGGATCCGCGTCGGTCCCGGCCGCGGCTCCGGTGCCGGCTCGATGGCGGCCTACGCGATGAAGATCACCGACCTCGATCCGCTGCGGCACGGCCTGATCTTCGAGCGCTTCCTCAACCCCGACCGCGTCTCCATGCCCGACTTCGACGTCGACTTCGACGACCGTCGCCGCGGCGAGGTCATCCGCTACGTCACCGAGAAGTACGGCGACGAGCGCGTCGCGCAGATCGTCACCTACGGCACCATCAAGGCGAAGCAGGCTCTCAAGGACGCCTCGCGCGTCCTCGGCTTCCCGTTCGGGATGGGCGAGAAGCTGACGAAGGCCATGCCGCCCGCGATCATGGGCAAGGACATCCCGCTCAGCGGCATCAACGACCCCGCCCACGCGCGCTACAAGGAAGCGCTCGACGTGCGCAACGTCATCGCCGAGGACCCGCAGGCCAAGCTGGTCTTCGACACCGCGCTCGGACTCGAGAACCTCAAGCGCCAGTGGGGCGTGCACGCGGCCGGCGTCATCATGTCCAGCGATCCGCTGCTCGACATCATCCCGATCATGAAGCGGGAGCAGGACGGCCAGATCGTCACGCAGTTCGACTACCCCGCGTGCGAGTCGCTCGGGCTGATCAAGATGGACTTCCTGGGGCTGCGGAACCTCACTATCATCGACGACGCCCTCGACAACATCCGCGCCAACCGCGGACAGGACCTCGTGCTCGAGGACCTCGAGCTCGACGACCAGGCCGCCTACGACCTCCTCGCGCGTGGCGACACGCTCGGCGTCTTCCAGCTCGACGGCGGCCCGATGCGCGGGCTTCTCCGGCTGATGAAGCCCGACAACTTCGAGGACATCTCCGCAGTCCTCGCGCTCTACCGGCCGGGCCCGATGGGCGCCGACTCCCACACCAACTACGCGCTGCGGAAGAACGGCGTGCAGGAGATCACCCCGATCCATCCGGAGCTCGAGGAGCCGCTCTCGGAGGTGCTCGGAGGGACCTACGGCCTGATCGTGTACCAGGAGCAGGTCATGTCGATCGCGCAGAAGCTCGCGGGCTTCACGCTCGCGCAGGCCGACCTGCTGCGGCGCGCGATGGGCAAGAAGAAGAAGTCCGAGCTGGACAAGCAGTTCGAGGGCTTCTCGGGCGGCATGATCGCCAACGGCTACTCGATGGAGGCCGTCAAGACCCTCTGGGACATCCTGCTGCCCTTCTCCGACTACGCCTTCAACAAGGCGCACTCGGCGGCGTACGGCGTCGTCTCCTACTGGACGGCGTACCTCAAGGCGCACTACCCCGCGGAGTACATGGCCGCGCTGCTCACCAGCGTCGGCGACTCCAAGGACAAGATGGCCGCCTACCTCAACGAGTGCCGGCGGATGGGGATCAAGGTGCTCCCGCCGGACGTCAACGAGTCGATCGGCTTCTTCACCGCCGTCGGCACCGACATCCGCTTCGGCCTCGGCGCCGTCCGCAACGTCGGCATGAACGTCGTCGAGGGCATCCGGGCCGCCCGCGAGGAGAAGGGGCGCTTCGAGACGTTCCACGACTTCCTCCGCAAGGTGCCGCTGCAGGTGACCAACAAGCGCACCATCGAGTCGCTCATCAAGGCCGGCGCCTTCGACTCGCTCGGCTCGACCCGCCGCGCCCTGGTCGAGGTGCACGAGGACGCCGTCGAGGCGGCGGTAGGGGAGAAGCGCAACGAGGCGAACGGCCAGGTCGGCTTCGACTTCGACAGCCTCTGGGACGAGCCGCAGGCCGCGATCCAGGTGCCCGAGCGGCCCGAATGGGCCAAGCGCGACAAGCTCGCCTTCGAGCGCGACATGCTCGGGCTCTACGTGTCCGACCATCCGCTCGCCGGACTCGAGACCGAGCTCGCCAAGCACTACAGCACCACGATCGCCGACCTGCTGATCTCGGAGACGATCGCCGACGGCGAGACCGTGGTCGTCGCGGGCCTGGTGACGAGCGTCCAGCACCGCATGGCCAAGGCCTCCGGCAACCAGTACGGGATGATCCAGGTCGAGGACTTCGGCGGCGAGATCACCTGCATGTTCATGGGGAAGGCGTACCAGGAGTTCGCCCCGGCGCTCACGAACGACTCCATCGTCGTCGTCAGAGGCCGCGTCAGCATGCGCGACGACGGGATGAACCTGCACGCGTTCAGCCTGTTCGCCCCCGAGATGAGCCAGGACGGCGACTCGGGACCGCTCACCGTCTCGATGCCCGAGTCGCGCGCGACCACCGACACGGTCTCGCAGCTCAGCGACGTGCTCATCCGCCACTCCGGCCAGACCGAGGTGCGGCTGAAGCTCATCAAGGGCGACACGGCCCGCGTGTTCGAGGTCCCGTTCCCCGTGCGCATCACCCCGGACCTCTTCGGCGAGCTGAAGAGCCTGCTGGGGCCGAACTGTCTGTATTGAATTCCGAGCCGGTCCCCGACCGGCTCGGCGCGGTCGGCTGGGGAGGGTGGCCGGGTCGGTGAGAGCGTCGTGCGTCCGGCTACGACGATCCGCTGACACGCGGATCGCCGGTTCGCGGTGTCTGTGGCGAGCCGGTCCCCGACCGGCTCGGCGCGGTCGGCTGGGGAGGGTGGCCGGGTTCTCAAGGGCGTCCTGCGTACGGCTACGACGATCCGCTGACACGCGGATCGCCGGTTTTCCTCGGAGGGTGCGGCGAGAGGGTGGCGGATCGGAGTGCGAGCCTGCGGCCGCCGGTGTCCTCCGGGTGGTCGAGTAGCCGCGCGGCGGCCGCAGGCTCGCACTCCGATCCGCCACCCTCTCGCCG